>CAZCUO010000058.1:0-5201 GCA_964502135.1 uncultured bacterium | reverse complement strand
TAAGCAAAACCAATCGCTTCCTTCTTAAAATAATCACCAAAAGAAAAATTACCAAGCATTTCAAAAAAAGTATGATGTTTTCCACTATCACCAATTTTCTCTAAGTCACTATCTTTCCCCCCTGCTCTTAAACATTTCTGACAACTTACTGCTCTTGTATATGGCAAGGGAACATCAGTAGCCCAGAATTTTTTAAATTGCACCATACCAGCATTTGTAAAAAGCAAAGTAGGGTCATCAAAAGGAATTAAAGAACTACTCTTAACAATTTTATGTTCTTTATTTTCAAAAAATTTTAAATATTCCTCCCTTATTCTTTTGCTTTCCATATTTTTCATTTTACCATTTTTGATTAAAATTAAAAAGATAAATTATGAGAGATTGATAACTTTTTCTATAATTTCATCTGGGAAACCCCTTGATTTCAAATTCATTATTAAAGTTTGGATATTTTTTTTATTTTTAAATTTATCAAATATTTTTTTGCATCTTTCAATTTCATTCCCCATATCATACTCATTTTTTATTTTTTTAATAATATCCGGATTTATTTTCCTTCTCTCAAGTTCTCTTAAAATATAAAAAAATCCTTTGCCTTTCTTTTGTAATGATTCAACAATTTTTTGAGAGAGTGAATAATCATCAATTAATTTATCTTTTTTTAATTTATTTAATAATGATTGTGGGATAGATGGAAATTTATCTATAATCTCTTTTTCTGAATAGTCCTTCTTACTTAATAACTTTAAAACATTTTCTAATAAATCCTTATTTTTCACCTTTTAATACATAAAATCTACCTACTTCACCATACTTAATCAAAATTCTAACACTTGCATTTTTGGGAATATTCTTTATTGCCTTTCTATAATCCGAAATATTTGTAATTTTATAATTATCTATTTTTTTAATCACCCCTCCTACTTTAATTCCACTTTGGTCAGCAAGAGACCCACTCTCAACTTCAATAATTGCTACTCCTTCATTATCTTCTATTCCAAATTGTGATTTTACATCCTCTGTTAATGAAGATACTCTAATTCCTCTCCAAGATATTTCTTCTTTTTCAACAAAAACTGGCTCTTCTTCTGGCATTTCTCCAATAGTTACATATATTGTAATCTTTTTTTTATCTCTCCATATACCAACAGGGACTCTTTTGCCAACCGGAGTATTTGCAACTTTCATTTGTAAATCTCTAATATCTTCAACCTTACTTCCATCATACTCAATAATCACATCTCCCTCAACAATTCCTGCTTTTTCTGCTGGACTATTTTTTATAACTTGTGCTACAACTGCTCCTTTTATTTCTGGTAAATCAAATGATTTTGCAAGTTCCTCATCCAGTGGTTGTAAATAAACACCCAAATATCCCCTTATAACTTTCCCTTTCTCTTTTAACTGAGTAAAAACTCTTTTTGCTAAATTTATGGGTATTGCAAAACCTATTCCTTGAGCAGCATATGGAGCAATTATAAATGTATTTATTCCTATAACTTCTCCTCTTATATTAACAAGTGGACCTCCTGAATTCCCGGGGTTTATTGCTGCATCTGTTTGAATAAAATCTTCATATTGAGTTATTCCAAATCCACTTCTACCTTTAGCACTTACAACTCCAACTGTAACTGTTTCTTCAAGTCCATAAGGATTACCTATAGCGATTACCCATTCTCCAACTTCAATTTTGTCTGAATCTCCAAGTCTTACAGGTGGAAGGGGTCTTCCAGCATTTATTTTTATTAAAGCAAGGTCTGTTTTAGGGTCTGTCCCTACTATTTTGGCTTCATATTTTTTTTCATCTCCAAGAAGTTTAACAAGAATTTTATCAACTCCTTCAATTACATGATTATTTGTGAGTATATAACCATCTTCACTAACTATAAAACCAGAACCAAGTCCTTCCTGCTTTTTCTTAAATGTCTTTGGCGTTTGTTTTCTTCTTGGAATGCTAAAAAATTCATCAAAGGGTGACCTAAAAAACTCCTCTAAATCTCCAAAAGGATCCCAGTATCTATATGTAACTATTTTTTCAGTGGTAATTTGAACAACTGATGGTTTAACGGTCTTTGCAACCCGAACAAATGCACTTTGTAATGCAATAGGATTATCAAATGATGTAGGAGTTGTAAGACCTGAATAAATTTTGCTATTTTCTGATTTCTTTTCTACTGCAGTATATCCTGTAAAAATAATACCTGAGAAAAATAGTCCCAATACAAAACCAACTAAAACATTTCTTTTCATTTTTACCTCCCTTTAATTATTTAGATGAAAATTTTTTGTAATAGGTTTATTTTTTATTTTAACATTTGATTTAAAAATTTTGCAATAATCCTACTTAAGAAAATTAAAAAAGACAAAAACCTATTAGATGAAATTTTAAAATTTTTCAACAATTGATTTAAAAAGATATAAATTTTTCCATTCTCTATAAAATGATTCTGCAACTTTTTTATCATTTATAAAAAGAATAAGTTCAACATTTTCTTTTGCACTTTTTGTCGGGTTAAATGAACCTGTAATAATTTTTTCTTTGTCAAATATAAAAAATTTATCATGTAAAACTCCAGACATATTAGATTTCCTTATATTACATCCATAACTTAATAGAAGGTAAAAAACAGAATATGGTTGTATATTATTATTCTCTATTATTCCCCTTACATCAACTTTATTTTCATTGATTTTTTTAATCAATTTCTCTGCAAGTTCTCTATCTGTAAATACATAAGTAGCAAAATTTATTGATTTTTGTGCTTTTTCTATTTCTCTTTCTATTAATTCACAACAATTATTTTCAGGGGAAAACCATATTTCAATTTTCTTATCTTCAGAAACAAATTTATAAGGAAATTTATAATCATACCAGAAAGAATCAAATTTTTTTGTAAGGAATTTTGCTATAACATCGTTTTTAATTATAACAAAATTATTATGGTTTTTATAAAAATGTTCCTCTGATAAATTTGCTGAAGTTATTATAACGATATTTTCATCAATGATAATAAATTTTGCATGAAAAATTCCTTTGCATTCAAAATTTTTAATTTTGAAATTTTTTATATCTCCATAATCACAAATCACTTTAATATCAATATTTTTATCATTTAGAAAATTTAGAAAATTGGGATTTACAAAAAAACTTGAAATATAAATTGATTTTTTGGCCTCTTTAAGTAATTTTATAAACTCAAAATATGTGTTTTTATTCGGAGAAAAAAGAACATCTATTTGGCAAAAAAGAAATGTAGAATAAAAAGCAATAAATTTTATCCAAAACTTAAATTTCATTAAAAAGAGTTATTAATTTTTTGCCATATGTAATATATGTATTGTAAGTAATTTCAGGGTCTCCAACCTTTCCTTCATGAACTACACTTGCAATGTGTGGTTCAATTGATATAAAACCATTATAACCACTTTTTTTAAGATCTGCAAGTATTTCTTTTATTTTTGCTTCTCCTTCACCTGGAAATGTTGCTTTTTCTTCTTTATTATAGTCCTTTATATGAACATACTCTATATAAGGTTTAACTTTTGTATAAAAAATCCATGGATCTACTCCCTTGTTATAATGTAAAACGTTTCCTGTATCATATAATAATTTAAAATTTGGAGAGTTTATTTCTTTAACTAATCTTACCATATTTTCAGCACTCAAACCTCCCCATCCAGAACAATTTTCATGAACTATAATTATGCCTGCATCTTCTGCCATTTTTGTCAGTTCTTTCATCCTTCTTATTACCTCTTCAGCCCATTTTTCCTCACTATAAGGGTTATCAGGGTCATTTGGCCAAGACATAACTCTTATATACTTTGTATTAAATTTTTTCATTCTTGGAATCGCTCTTTTAAGTTCATCATAATCTTTTTTAAAATCACCAGAAATTTTTGTTGCCCAGTTTGCTATACAACTTGCAAAACAAGAAACCTTCATTCCTGCTTCATTAACTTTTCTATAAACCATCTCAAATTTCTCATCGCTCATCATTGTTAAGTTTTCTCCATCAACATTCCTTAATTCCATATATTCCCATCCAAGTTCTTTATGTGCTTTTATCTGTATTTCAATTGCTTGTCCTGCTTCATCACTTATTCCTGAAAACTTCATATCTCCCTCCTTTTTTGATTAATTTTAATTTAATATTTTTTGTAAGTCAATTAAATTTGTAATAAATAAAAATTTGATATAAATTTTAAAATATGGAACCAAGAGAAAAATTTATAAGAGCACTTGAAAGGAAACCAATAAAAGGAAGGGTGCCTCATTTTGAACTTGTTTTTTATCTTACAATGGAAGCATTCGGAAAAGTTCATCCTTCTCATAGAAACTATTCTCAGTGGGAACAAATGACAGAAAAAGAAAGACAACTTCATAGAAAAGACATGGCTGAAATTTTTATTAAAACTGCTGAAACATTTAATCATAGTGCAATTTTTATTCATCCAAATCCTTCAACTCTTGAAGAAACTATCAGGATTATTGATTTAATAAGAGAAATTAGTGGAAATAAATATTTTTTAATGATTCATGGAGATGCAACTTTTGGGATTCCTTCTGGAGAAAAGATGATGGAGTTTGTGCAGAGAATTGCTGATGAACCAGAAAAATTAAAAAAAGAAGCAGAAGAGATGGTAAATCAAGCCCTTGAAAGAGCAGAGATTTTAAAAAATAAAACATATCTTGATGGATTTGCTTTATGTTCTGATTATTGTTTTAATACAGGGCCATTTTTAAGTCCTTTAATGTTTTCAGAATTTGTAACTCCTTATCTTTCAAAATTAATTAAAGGATATAGAGATATGGGATTTTATACTATAAAACATACTGATGGAAATATAATGCCAATAATTGACCAACTAATTCAAGCAAATCCACATGCTCTCCACTCACTTGATCCTCAGGCAGGTGTTGATATAAAAACTGTAAAAAAACTATATGGAGACAAGGTTTGTTTAATAGGAAATGTTAATTGCGGTTTACTTCAAACAGGAACAAATGAAGAGATTATTGAATCATGTCTTTATGCTTTAAAAAATGGAATGCCGGGTTATGGTTATATTTTCTCTACTTCAAATTGTATTTACCCAGGGTTGCTTCTTGAAAGATATAAACTTATGCTTAATATATGGGAAAAATATGGAAATTATGATTGATTTGAAATCTTTTTATTTTAATTATAAAATTTTAA
>CAZCUO010000057.1:0-3434 GCA_964502135.1 uncultured bacterium | reverse complement strand
AAAGCAAGAGAAAGAGCAAGAATGGCAAGTTGTATGAATAATTTAAAACAGATAAGTATGGGAATTGCTATGTATATAAACGATTATGATGAGTATTGGCCTCCGGCAAAAGCAAATTTTTACTCTGCTGGATATGGTGGTGGAACCTGGACACTTTTTGTTGCTCCTTATTGCGGGATACCCGTTCTTCCAAATATGACCTATTCTGATTATATGTTTTTTATAAGAAGCAAAGCAACAAAAGCTGTCTTTTTCTGTCCATCTGCAGTTGATTATAAAGGAAAAAGATTATCTTATGGAGTAACTTATGACCATACAACTAATAATAGAGTAAGTGGTGTAAAAGGTGGAGGATGGGTAAAATATGGAGACCCAAGTGGTGCTTATCCAGAAGGAATTGATTATCATGCTTCAAGAGGAAGGAAATATTCAAAAATGGTTAAAGAATCTGTTGTTTTATTTGAATGTAGTATGAATACAAATGGTGTTCCTTTAACAGACCTTTATAATCTACCTGATTATCCAAGGAGAGTTTATAATCATCTAAATTTTGCTAATTTTCTATTTGCAGATTTTCATGTAGAAGCATTACATAAAAATGTGAAATTTGATGGTGACTGGATTCCCAAAAGATAACAAAAATGATTAAAAAATTTATATTTCTTTTACTTTTCCCAGTTTTTTTATTTTCTGAAGTTATTTTTGATTTAAAATTTTCAGAAGATATGATATTACTTGGAAGAGTGAAAACAGGAGAAGAAAAGAACCCAATATATGTTGAAATTGTAGGTAAGAATTTTGAAATTGAAAAGATTGAAAATATTGAAGGATTATCTTTTAAGAGAGGTAAAAAGCATTATTGCAAAATTTTAAATTCTGAAAAATTGTTAAAAGAGTTTTCAGATGAAGTAAATATTGAGTTTACATTTTTGTATAAATCAACTGAAAATTTTGATGAAAAAAATAAGGGTGGTGTTCATTCAATAATCTCCCAATATGAAGTTTTTGAAAATAAAAGGAGTTTTTCAATTTATTTGTGGGAAGATATAAAAATAAAAAAATCTAATATAAACTTTTCAATTTCAAATAATGGAAAGGATGTGCTTACTTTTTCAACTCCTGCAATTTTAGAGCCAGAAAAAATTTATAATACAAAAATAAATTTTAAAATGGGTGAATATATAAGAATATATGTGAATGACCAGTTAAAATGTGATAAAAAATTAGAAATAAGAGAAATATTTAAATCAGAAACACCTATTTCTATTGGATGTAGATTTTATAATTTTGCTCCTATTAATTTTTTTAATGGGATTTTATTTAAACTAAAAATCTATAAAAAGGAGTAAAAATGTGTAAAATCAATATTTTCTTTTTATTATTAAATTTATCATTTGCTTTTTCTCTTCCTTCATTTGTAAATTGGTCATATGAAGGTGCTTATAAAGAAGAAAATGGGATAAGAGGTAAAATTTGTCTTAATGGATACTGGAGATGGAGACCAAAAGGAGAAGAGGAAAAACCACCAGATAATGGATGGTTTTATAGAAAAGTGCCTGGGATAGGTCAGTTTTTTTATATTTATGATACAAATGGAAAAAAAGTTAGTGGATTTAAAGGTGATGAACTTGCATGGATAGAAAGAGAATTTGAAATACCGGAAGAGTGGAAAAATAGAGATATATTTATTGAAATTAATAATACAAAAGATGGAAGTAAAATTTTTCTTGATAGTAAACAGATTGGTGCTTCATTACCTAACAAGGTTTTTATTTACAAAATTCCTTCACCTTATAAAAATTCATATAGATTGACTATTTTAACAAAAGGAATAATTGATAATGTGTTTCTTTTAAGTTTCCCATCCGAAAATAAAATAAAAGACATTTTTATAAATCCATCTTTTAGAAAAAAAGAAATTGAAGTTGAAATAGAAGTTGAGAAAAATGAGAAACTTGCTTTTTCTTTGAAATTTTATGATTATAAAACAAAAAAGTTAGAAAAAGAATTTAAAGGTATTATAAATTCACAAAAAACAAATGTGAAATTCAAATGGGAAAATCCAAAATTATGGTCATTGGAAAATCCAAATTTATATAATTTTGTTTTAGAAATTTTTAAAAATGGGAAAACTATTGATAGAACTTTTCCATATATTTTTGGTTTTAGAGAATTTTGGATTGAGGATGGCGAGTTCTATTTAAATGGAAAAATTTTGAAGTTGAAAAGTGATTCAAATGTTCCTTTTACAATGTATTCATTGGGTTCTTTTAATAGAATGGGAGTTCTTGGAAATGAAGAGTATATAAGAAATATAATTAAAGGATGGAAAAATTTAGGACTTAATAGTTTTCATGTATTTGTTTCCGAATTTTTAAATCCTGACATACTTTTTAAAGTTTGTGATGAAGTAGGTTATTATGTTCAAGTATATATGCCTTCTTTTTCTGAATATTACCAGTTTATTGAAGATGAAGAGATAAAAAAATATATAGAAGATGCAATAGGAGGATTTATTAGAAGGATAAGACAGCATCCTTCTTTATTATTTTATTTTGCTGGCAGTGGTTCTCATGTATGGGATTATTGTCCTGCAAAACTTGATGGTTCATATAATCCAGATGAAATATGGGGTGAAAATAAAGAAAATAAAATAATTAAACCAATAATAGAAAAATTTGATAGAACAAGACCTATTGCACATTATTCAGGTGGAGCAAGGGATCCCATACACACAACAATGTGCTATATAAATTTTGATGCCGACTTACAAGTTCATGAAAATTGGCCATATTTTTGGTATAAAAAAAAACCAAGACCCCTTTTACCAACAGAATTCAGTTTACCTTATTATCAGGCGTGGTTTTTGAGAAGTGTAAGAGGGTACGAAAAGACTGAAAATTTAAACCCTGCATTTGTAGAATTTGCAAGTATATATTTTGGAGATGAAGTATATGTAGAGATATTAAAAAATAAAGATAACTGGAAGAATGGTAAGATAAAAATCCCTGGTCAAGCAAAAGAAATTTCAGATAAACTTAGGGCTTTATTTGTTAAAAATATTATAAGGAGTTGGAGAACATATGGAATTTCTTTTGCATTTCATGCAGAAGTAAGAAATTTTTTCAAGGAATTAAAAAAACCAGATATTCTAAATATTGACTCAAGAAATCCTTTTTATATTCCTGACCAGCAAAGCACAGAAGGGGATCCATTTATTGATTCACCTTTGACAATCGCTGGTATTGAAGCAAAAAAATCTCTTTCTCCTTTTATTGCATATATAGGTGGGCCTGATGGAAACTTTACTTTAAAAGACCATGCCTATTTTTCTGATGAAAATATTAAAAAATCAGCAATTTTAATTAACGATTATGAAGAAAATTTAACTGGAATAGGTATATGGGAGGTTTTTGATAAAGAAGATCGGAAGA
>CAZCUO010000056.1:0-13108 GCA_964502135.1 uncultured bacterium | reverse complement strand
TTTATTTTTTTATTTCAGGAATTTTTGCCGGGCTTTCTTTTCTGAGTAAATACTTTTCTCGTCTTTATTTTTTAGGGCTTTTAATTTATACAATTTACAAAAAAGAAAAAAAATTATTGAGAAATTTTTTAATTTTTATATCTCTGCTTTTCCTTTTATTTTCATGAATTTATATTGGAATTACACCCATTGTTGGATAAATTTTCTTTTTAATTTGATTTATAGAAAGAAAATGGAGTTTTTCAAAATAAAAAATATAATTTTGTTTTTCTTGTCAATTCTTTTTCTTATAACTCCATACTTTTTTAAAATTCTTGTTGAGTCAAAATTTTTCTTAAAAAAGAAATTTAAAAATTTTATTGATTTTTTTTACTTAATCTTTTTAATACCTTTAAGTTTTTTCTTTTTGCTTTCTTTTTTAAGAAGAGTTGGACTTCACTGGTATATTTCATTTTTGCCTTTTCTCTTTATTTTACTTAAAGAAACTAATAAAGATGAAATTTTTAAATCAATAAAGTTTGCAATAATTTTTGATTTATTAATTTTTTTCTTTGTTTCTTCAATTCTCCTTTTACCAGTTGAAAAATTTAAAAATCATAAGAAGTATCCTCAAATTTTAATGTTTTTAAAACCAGAGATTCTTGCGAGTTATTTGAAGGGTTTTAAAGATAATTATATTTTTGCTACAAGAGGATATACTGAATCAGCAATTATGTCTTATTATACAAAAATTGATTTTATAGTTTTTGGGAGTTTATCTGCAAGTGGAAGACAGTATGATATAAGTTTTGATTTTAGAAAGATAGATGGTAAAGATATTTTAATTTTTTCACTTGAAGATATTGAAAAAGAAAAATTTTCTGATTTTTTTGAGAGAATAGATAAAGAAAAGATAAAGATTTATGATGGAGATTTTTATTTACTTTTTTGTAAAAAATTTAATTATAAAAATTATAGGGAAAAGGTTTTAAAAAAGACATATGAGAAATTTTATAAAATTCCAGAGTTTCTTCCAGCAAAAGGTAATTTTTTTAAAGAAAAATATAATTTTTAATTTAAGTCAACAGAATTTTTAACTGCTTTTGCAACAACTTTTGCAACATTTTTATCAAGTGCTGATGGAATAATATAATCAGGTGAAAGTTTTTTTTCTGGAATATAATTTGCTATTGCATAACTTGCTGATATTTTCATTTTTTCTGTTATCTTTTTTGCTTTACCATCAAATGCGCCTCTAAATATTCCAGGAAAAGCAAGTAGATTATTTATTTGATTTGGAAAATCACTTCTTCCTGTTCCTACAATATATGCACCTGCTTTTTTTGCCTCATCTGGCATAATTTCTGGGATTGGATTACTCATTGCAAATATAATTGAATATTTATTCATTGATTTTACCATTTCTTTTGTAACTAAATTTGGTCCAGAAACACCAATAAAAACATCTGCTTCTTTCATAGCATCTTTTAAACTCCCTTTTTTGTCCCCAATTATAAAATTTAATATTTCTTCTTTTGCAAAATTCATATTTTCTTTTCTCCCTTTATAAATAATTCCTTCTCTATCACATAAAATTATTTTTCTCGCACCAACTTTATATAAAATTTTTGTTATTGCTATTCCTGCTGCTCCTGCACCATTTATAACAATTTTTATATTTTCAATTTTTTTGTTTACAATTTTTAAAGCATTTGTTAATGCAGCAAGGACAACTATTGCAGTTCCATCTTGGTCATCATGAAAAACAGGAATATCAAGTTCTTCATATAATCTTCTCTCAATTAAAAAACATCTTGGAGCAGATATATCTTCAAGATTTATTCCTCCAAAACTTGGTGCTATTTTTTTTACGATATCTATTATTTCTTCAACATCCTGAGTATCAAGACATAATGGAATTGCATCAATATTTCCAAATTCTTTAAATAAAATTGCTTTACCTTCCATAACAGGAAGTGCTGCATAAGGGCCTATATTACCAAGACCTAAAACTGCACTACCATCTGTAACTATTGCAACTGTATTTCCTTTAGATGTATATTTGTATATATTTTCTTTATTTTTTTTAATTTCAAGACATGGATAGGCAACTCCAGGTGTATATGCAAGTGATAAATCTTTTTTTGTTTTTAAGGGAACTTTTGATTTTATTTCTATTTTTCCTTTTGCATTTTTGTGTAATTTTAATGCCTCCTTTTTAATATCTTCCATTTTTCTTCCTTTTTGAATTCAATAAAATTATACAAAAATTATAAATTTTTGAAAAATGAAAAATTTGACCATATTTTTATTTAGTTTTATAATTTTTCTATGGAGAAAAAAGTTATAACAAGGCAAGATGTAGAATATTTAAGTAAACTTGCAAGGATAGAATTGAAGGAAGAAGAAAAGGAAAAATTTGAGAAAGAACTTTTAAAGATACTTGAATATATTGAAAAATTAAATGAAGTTAATACAGAAAATGTGCCACCCACCTATCATGTCCTACCTATAAAAAATATTTTTAGAGAAGATAATGTTGAGGAATTCGCTTATAAAGAAAAAATACTTGAAAATGCTCCAGATAAAGAAAAAGATTTGTTTAAAGTTCCAAGGATAATATAATGGAGAAAAAGTATTTACCTTTTGAAAAACCGATTGAAGAAATTGAAAAAAAGATAGAAGAAATTGAGAAAAATAAGATATATGATAATGTTACAAAAAATACTGAAATTTTAAAATTGAAGCAATTATTACTTGAAAAGAAAAAGGAGATATATTCAAATTTGACACCATGGCAAATTGTTCAAGTTGCAAGACATCCAAATAGGCCTCATACAATTGATTATTTAAATAATATTTTTGATGAATATATAGAACTTCATGGTGATAGAGTTTGTAAGGATGATCCTTCAATTGTTGCTGGATTTGGTAAATTTATGGGGATAACAGTTGCTTTTGTTGGTCATCAAAAAGGAAGAGATACTAAGGAAAATATTGAAAGGAAATTTGGAATGGCACATCCAGAAGGTTATAGAAAAGCAATAAGAATAATGAAACTTGCAGAAAAATTTACATTTCCAGTAATTACATTTATTGATACTCCTGGAGCACATCCAGATATTGAAGCAGAAGAAAAGGGACAAGCTCTTTTAATAGCAACAAGTATTTATGAGATGACACTTTTAAGAACACCAATTTTATGCATAATAATAGGAGAAGGAGGAAGTGGTGGAGCACTTGGAATTGGTGTTGGAGATAGAATTTTAATGCAGGAATTTGCAATTTACTCAGTTATTTCTCCTGAGGGTTGTGCTTCAATTTTATGGAAAAATCAAGATTCAGTTGAGGAGGCAGCAAAAGCATTAAAACTTACTTCAAAAGATTTATTTGAATTAAAATTAATAGATGAAATAATTCCAGAGCCAATTGGTGGAGCACATAGTGATTGGGAAAAAACATTTGAATTTACGAAAGTAAGCATTGAAAAGAATTTGAAGGAATTAAAGACAATAAGAATTGATGAACTTGTTGAATTAAGGTATAAAAAATATAGAAAAATAGGATTTTTCAAGGAGGAGGAAATTGAACAAACTTAAAATTGCTTTACCGAAAGGTTCTTTACAGGAGACAACTCTATTGATTTTTAAAAAAGCAGGTTTTGAAATTTATACAAATTCAAGGAGTTATTATTTATCAATTGATGACCCTGAGATAGATGCGGTTTTGTTAAGAACTCAAGAAATACCCAGATATGTTGAACTTGGTGCTTTTGATGCTGGAATTGCTGGGAAAGATTGGATAATTGAAAATAGGGCTGATGTTATAGAAGTTTGTGAATTGACATACTCAAAAGTGGGATTTAGACCTGTTAAAATAGTTCTTGCAGTTCCAGAAAAATCTGATATTAAAAGTGTAAAAGACCTTGAAGGGAAAATAATATCTACTGAACTTGTGAATTTAACAAAGGATTATCTTAAAAAAAATAATGTTAACGCAAAAGTTGAATTTTCTTTTGGTGCAACTGAAATAAAGGCAGGAAATCTTGTAGATGCTATAGTTGAAATTACTGAAACTGGTTCAACATTATATTCTCATAATTTAAAAATAATTGATGTTATTATGGAATCTACTCCAAGACTAATTGCAAATAAAAATTCATGGAAGGACAAATGGAAAAGGGAAAAAATTGAAAATATATCTTTGTTACTAAAAGGAGCCATTGAAGCAGAAGGGAAAGTAGGATTAAAAATGAATGTTGAAAAGAAAAATCTTGAAAAAATTTTAAAGATTCTTCCAGCAATAAAAAAACCTACAATTTCAAATTTAACAGATAAAAACTGGTATGCAATTGAAACAATAATTGATAAACATAAAGCAAAAGAATTGATTCCAAAATTAAAAAAACTTGGTGCAAATGGAATAGTTGAATACCCATTAAATAAAGTTATTTAAAGAAGGAGGGTGTATGCCTTGTGGAAGGAAAAGAAAAATAAAAAAAGTTAAAAGGCATAAATATAAAAAGAGAAGGAAAGCAATGAGACATAAAAAGAGAAAGAGATAATGAAAAAATTATTAATATTTGGACTTTTAATTATTTTTTCTGGATGTGTAACAGTTAAAAGAGATATTGCTTTAAAGACATATGTTTCAGGCCTTTTATATGAAGAAGAAAAAGAGAATATTAAAGCAATAAAAGAATTTGAAGAGTCAATAAAACAGGGTGAAAAAGACCCATATATATATGTAAAAATTGGCAATCTTTATATAAAAGAGAAAAATATTAAAAAAGCAAAAGAAAATTTCCAGAAAGCGATAAATATTGACCCTAAATTTCCAGAAGGTTATTTTGGTTTAGGGCTTACTTTTATATTAGAAAAAAAATATAATCATGCAATAGAAAATATAGAAAAAGGGCTTAAACTTAATCCTGAGAATGACTCTTTTAGATTAGTTTTATGTGATATTTATAATGAGTTAAAAAATTATAAAATGGCAGAAAAGCATTACAAAATACTTGTTGAAAAATATCCAGATAATTATTTACTTCATTATAATCTTGGCAAAATTTATGAACTTTTAAAAAAAGAAAATGAGGCAAAAAAAGAATATGAAGAGTGTATAAGAATATCTCCAAATTTTTGGCAGGCATATATTTCTCTTGGAATTTTATATCAAAGAAAGGGAGACATAGAAAAAGCAAAAGAATATTATGAGAAAAGTTTAAGAATTAATCCATACAATAAACTTCCATATTCTTTTCTTGCTGTAATTTATTATAGTGAAAAAAATGACGAAAAGGTTAAGGAAATACTTTTAAGTGCTATTGAAAAAGGAATTAAAGAAAAAGAATTTTATGAATTTTTGGGTTCAATTTATTTTGATGAAAAAAATTATCAAATAGCAGAGACATACTTTCTTGAAAGTTTAAAAATTGAAGATACATCTGAAATACGATTTAAACTTGGAGTTTTATATGATAAAATTGGTAATTTTGAAAAAATGGAAGAAAATATGAAAAAAGCAATTGAAATAAATCCTGAAAATTCACTTGCTTTAAATTATCTTGGTTATTCTTATCTTCTCAAGAATAAAAATATTAAAGAAGCATTTGAGATGATAAAAAAAGCATGTAAGATAGACCCAAATAATGGCGCATATCTTGATAGTTTAGGATGGGCTTATTATAAAATGGGAGATTATAAAAATGCAAAGAAATATCTTGAAAAAGCAGTTAAATTAGAAAAAGATCCTGAAATTTATGAACATCTTGGGTATTTATATTATCAGTTAAAAGAATATGAAAAATCAATTTTTTATTTTGTTAAAGCATATGAAATGACAGATAAAAGGGAAATAAGAGATATGATTGAGAAGGTTAAAGAAGCGATGAGAAATGAAACTCTTGGAAAAAATAAAAAATAATTATTCTATTATAAAAGACCTATCAATTGGCCAATTAAATCAACTATGTAATGAAATAAGAGAATTTATTATTGAAATTGTTTCTAAAAATGGTGGACATCTTTCTTCAAATCTTGGAACAGTAGAAATAACAGTTGCAATTCACAAAGTTTTTAATATCCCACCTGATAAAATTATTTGGGATGTTGGTCATCAGTGCTATACACATAAGATTTTAACAAGATTTGAGAAATTTTATACTTTAAGAAAATATAATGGAATAAGTGGCTTTCCTAATCCTTCTGAAAGTGAAACCGATATTTTTATTACAGGACACGCAGGAACAGCCATTTCTTCTGCAACTGGGTTAAAAATAGGGAGTGATTTTAAGGGAGAAAATGAAAATATAATTGTTGTTATTGGTGATGGTTCATTGACAAACGGACTTACTTTTGAAGGACTTAATTTTCTTGGAAGTATAAAAAAAAATATAAAGATTATTTTAAATGATAATAAAATGTCAATTTCACCTACAAAAGGTGCATTATCTTATTATTTAACAAGATTTATAACTTCACCATTAATAAATAAACCAAGAGAAGAATTTGTTGAAATTCTAAAAAAAATACCAGCAGTTGGAGATGATATATTAAAAATTACAAAGGAAATAGAGAAGAAAACAAAATTTTTGATAATTCCTGGGGTATTTTTTGAAAAACTTGGTATAAGATATTTTGGACCAATTAATGGGCATAATATTGAAGAGTTGATTGAGATACTTGAAAATATAAAAGAAATTAAAGAACCAGTAATTTTACATGTAATAACAAAAAAGGGTAAAGGTTATAAGTTTGCAGAAGATAGTCCTGAAACATTCCATTCTATTGGGCCATTTAATATTGAAACAGGAATACCTATTAATATCCATAAAACAAATTCAAGTTTTGTTGGGAAAATTCTTGAAGAAATGGCAGAAAAATATAATTTTTTTGTAATAACTGCTGCAATGGAAAAAGGGCTTGGACTTGAAAATTTTTCCAGAAATTATAATGATAGATTTTTTGATGTTGGAATTGCTGAAAGTAATGCAGTTGTTATTGCTTCTGGTATCGCTAAAAAAGGCATAAAAGTATTTGTTGCAATATATAGCACTTTTTTACAGAGGGCATTTGACCAGATTTTTCATGATATTTGCCTTCAGAATTTACCAGTTATTTTTCTTATTGATAGAAGTGGAATAGTTGGAGAAGATGGTCCTACTCATCATGGTATTTTTGATATATCTTTTTTAAGAACATTGCCAAATCTTAAAATCTTCTCTCCTTATAGTTTAGAAAATTTGAAAGAAACAATTGAAAATTCAATTTATGAAAATATGCCAGTTTTTATAAGATATCCAAGAGATATTTTACCTGAAACTTTGAAAGAAGAAATAAATCAAGAATCTAAAGCAGTAATTCTTGCAGTCGGAAGCATGGCTTTCAATTCATTTTGTGCATATAAAAAATTAAAAGAAAATGGTATAAATATCAGTTTTATACCTGTTTGTAAAATTGTTCCTATTGAAGAAGATTTTATTAAAAAAATTGAAAAGTTTGATAAAATTATAACTGTTGAAGAAAATATTTTATCCTGTGGTTTTGGAAGTTATTTACTTGAGATTTTATCGGATAAAAAAATTAAAAAGGATTTATTGAGGATAGGATTACCACAAATTTTTATAGAATATGGAGATAGGGATTTTCTTATTGATAAATATGGACTTTCTATTGAAAAAATTTATAAAAAAATAGAGGAATTTTTAAATGATTGAAAGAATTTTTATACTTGAAAATAAGAAAATAAAGGGTATTGAGAAAGAAAAGAAAAAAATTGAGAATTTGTTGAAAAGTTGTGGAAAAGTAGTTGAAAAAGAGTTTGAAAAACCTGATTTAATTTTGACTCTTGGTGGAGATGGAACAATTTTAAGAGCGATAAGAATGATAGAAAATAAAAAGACATTAATTTATGGAATAAATTATGGAAAAATAGGTTTTTTAACAAATTCATCTGAAAATATAGAAGAAAGGATTAAAAATTTACTTAATGGAGAATATAAAATTTCAGAAAGAATGCTACTTGAACTATGTGTTGAAAGAAACGGAAAAAATATTTATAAAGAAAAAGTTTTAAATGACTTTTTAATTTTTAGGGAAGGGATTAGGATATTAAATATAGAGATTTTTATAGATGAAAAAGAAAAATTTGACTATAGAGGAGATGGAGTATTAATTTCAACGCCAACAGGTTCAACAGCACATTCACTTTCAACTGGTGGCCCTATTATTTATCCTGATTTAGAATCAATTTTAATTACTCCTTTTTCACCCTATTCCTTATCAATAAGACCATTGGTATTACCTCCTGAGACAAAAATCAAAATTAGAGTTTCTTTTAAAAGCAAAATTATAAGTGACGGCCAGGTTGAATTTAATATTGAAAAAGATGATATAATAAAGATTAAAAAAAGTGAATTAAAGGCAAATTTGATAATAGAGGATAGTTTTTTAAATAAATTGATAACAAAATTTAATTTTGGAAAATGAAATTTATAGTCAAAGTAAATAAAGAAAGATGTAAAAGTTGTAAGTTATGTATAAATGTTTGTCCAACAGGTTTTTTCAAAATATCAAAAAATTTCAATAAATTGGGCTATCATTATGTTGAGGCCGTTGATGGAAAAAATTGTATTGGTTGTAAAAGATGTGTTTTAATTTGTCCTGATGTCGCAATTGAGATATATAGAAATGAAGAATGAGAGCACTAATTATAGGCATAATTTTATGTTTTATAATAGGCACTGCTGATATATATAATCTTGTAAAAATTCAGGGTTCTTATATGACAATAGATTTTACAACTGGATTTGCAATATTTTTTATATTTTTTATTACTCTTTTCAATTATCTCTTTAAAAAAATTTTTAAAAAAGAAGGTCTTAAAATTTCTGAATTAATTGTTATTTACATTATGATGATTGTTTCTTGTTCAATTCCAACTATGGGTTTAACTTTATATCTTATTCCATTAATAGCAGGAATTAAATATTATTCAAATCCTCAAAATGAATGGGATAATCTTATAATACCAAATGTTAAGAAAAGTTTAATAGTTCAAGATGAAAATGCAATAAAATGGTTTTTTGAAGGATTGCCAAAAGGACAAAATATACCTTGGATAAGTTGGATAAAACCAATTTCTTTATGGATACCTTTAATTTTATCTCTTTATCTTGCTATGATTTTTATAATGGTAATTTTACATAAACAATGGTCTGAAAATGAAAGGTTGAATTACCCAATGACAAAAGCACCAATTGAACTTATAAATTCTGAAAATAATAATATATTCAAAAATGGACTTTTCTGGTTTGGCTTTTTGATTCCTTTTATTTTTGGACTTATAAATGGACTACATTTTTATTTTCCTAATTTTCCACAGGCTCAACTTGTAAAAAATATACCAATTTTTAGAAGGACATTGGGTTTAAGTTTTAGAATTAGTTTTCCAATGATTGGTTTTACATATTTTGTTAGTTTACCACTTGCCTTTTCTTTATGGTTTTTCTGCCTTTTAACGACATTTGAACAAGGTTTTTTTAATATCGTTGGTTTTGGTTCTCCAGAATTTTTACCATATAATGCTGATAGGCCATTACTTGGCTGGCAATCACTTGGCTCTTTAATAGTAATTGTTTTATATGGATTATGGATTTCAAGAAAGAATTTAATAAATATAATAAAATCTAAAAGAGAAAATGAAATTATTTCGCCAAGAGTATCTTTTATTGGACTTATTGTTTCTCTTTTATTTATGCTCATATGGCTTCTTTATTCAGGAATTTCATTTTTACCTGCAATTTTATTTATATTTTTTGCATTTTTAATTTACATAGGAATAACAAGGGTTATATGTGAAGGAGGGCTTGCTGCAACAAGAGCACCTGTAATATCTCCTGTGATAGTAAATTCTTTTCTTGGTTCTTCCCGTCTTGGTTCTGAAAATCTTACAGGGCTTGGTCTTACTTTTGTCTATTCTTCCGATGTTAGAACATTTGTTATGGCTTCTGTTGCAAACGGATTAAAGATAGCAGAGGAAATAAAAGGAAAGAAAAAAATTATATTCTGGGCTATAATTATTTCCATTATTATTACTTTATTTTCATCAATTTGGGCTACAATAATTTTATGTTATAAATATGGAGGAATAAATGCGAATCAATGGTTTTTTGTTAATGGCCCTCAATATCCTTTAAAATATATCGCTGATAAAATAAAAAATCCCAAAGGTCCTGATTGGTTATATATTGGATTTACAGGAATAGGTGCGGTATTTACAATATTTTTGTTATTAATGAGATTAAAATTTTTAAATTTTCCTTTTCACCCTCTTGGATTTGCTTTTTCAACGATAATGATGACAAATGCCTTATGGTTTTCTATTTTTATTACATGGTTGATAAAAAGTATGATATTAAGGTATGGTGGTGCCAAAATTTATGATAAGTTTAAAAATTTATTTATTGGACTTATAATAGGACAATTTGTTATAAGTGGTTTATTTCTTATAGTTGATTTTTTCACACAAAGAACTGGTAATACAATTTTCTGGGCATAAAAATTTGACTTATTTTTAAAAATAGTGAAAATTATATAAACAAAAAGGAGGAAATATGAAGTTAAAGATAGGAGTTATTCCGGATTGCTTTAGATTGCCTATTAAAGAAGGTATTAAAAAAGCAGCAGAATTGGGTCTTGATGGTATTCAGCCATATGCAACACGTGGAGAACTTGACCCAAGAAATTTAAGTAAAACTGGAAGAGATGATTTCAAACATTTTGTTGAATCTTTTGGGCTTGAAATAAGTGCTTTGGTTGGTGATTTTGGAGGCCATGGATTTGCTGATCCAAAAACAGTTGAATGGAGAATAGAAAGGACAAAGGAAGTTATTGACCTTGCTTTTGACCTTGGAGTAAAAATTGTAACAACACATATTGGAGTAGTTCCAGAAGATGAGAATGATATTGCATGGAAAACGATGGAAGAATCACTACCAGAAGTAGGGACTTATGCATATAATAAAGGTATTTTTCTTGCAACAGAGACAGGTCCAGAACCAGCAAGTTTATTAAAAAAATTACTTGATAAAATAGGAAATCCTGGACTTAAAGTTAATTATGATCCTGCAAATCTTGTAATGGTTGCGGGTGATGACCCTGTAAAAGGTGTTTATATATTGAAGGACTATATTGTTCATACTCATGCAAAGGATGGAATTAAATTGCCTGATGAAAATGGAAAAAAGAGATGGAAAGAGTTACCACTTGGAGAAGGCGGTGTTAATTGGCCTGAATATCTAAAAGCAATGAAAGAGATTGGATATAATGGTTTCTTTACAATTGAGAGAGAAGTCGGAGAAAAACCAGAACTTGATATTATCCATGCAAGAGATTTTTTAAGAAAACTTGAAAAAGAGATTTAAATTTTATATCCTTCTTCAATTGCAGTTTTACATAGATTTATTGTTTTTTTGTCTGATATAATATTTTCAATTTCAGAAATTAAATATTCTTTTTCAATTTTCAAAAATTTTTCATTTATAAGTTTTAAAAATCTTCCCGCCATAACCATATTTGCAATTCTGATATCACCTATTTTCTCAGCAATCTCTGTTGCAGGAACCTCAATTGTTTTTTCATTTTTGTTTTTTGATTTTATAAGTGAGGAATTAAGAATTATATATGCATCTTCTTTCAAATATTTTTTAAACATCTTAAAGGATACCTCATTCATAAAAATTCCTATATCACAATTTTCGCTTAATGGAGCAAAAATTTCTTTATTTTTTGAGATTGTAACGAATGTATAGATATATCCACCCCGCATTTCAGCACTATATGTAGGAAGAAAGGAAACAAAATAATTCTTTTTATTACAAGCATGAGCGATCAATTTCCCAAAAGTTAAAATTCCCTGTCCTCCTGAACCACCAATAATTACCCTTATTATCATATATTTTTATGTCCACCAAACTTTTGGTTTTGGTTCTCTTATAATTACATTTTTAAGGAATTGTATTGCCTTTTTAAGTCCTTCCTCACCACTCATTAAACTATCCTCATGTTCAATACTTAAAACACCATCATATCCTACCATTCTTAAAGTTGAGACAAAATCATTCCAGAATTCATATCCATGTCCATATCCAACAGTTCTAAAAATCCAACTTCTATTTTCTTCATCAAGATATGATTTTGTATCAAGAACTCCATTTACTGAACATGTGTATTGATTAATTTTTGTATCTTTTGCATGAACATGATATATTGCTCCCTTAAGTTTTCTTATAGCACAAATTGGGTCTATTCCCTGCCAGAAAAGGTGACTTGGGTCTAAATTTGCTCCTATTTCTTCTCCACAGGCATCTCTTAATTTTAAAAGAGTTTCAGGATTATAAACAACAAATCCAGGGTGCATTTCAAGGCATATTTCTTTTACATTATGTTTTCTTGCAAATTCTACTTCTTCTTTCCAGAAGGGAATAACTACCTTTTCCCACTGCCATTTTAAAATTTCAGTAAAATCAGGTGGCCATGGACATGTTACCCAATTAGGATATTTCGCATTTTCACTATCTCCAGGACAACCAGAAAATGTTATAATTCTTTTAACACCAAGTTTTTCCGCAAGAAGTATAGTTTTCCTCTGGATTTCTCTATGTTTTTCTGATATATTTTTGTCAGGATGTAGTGGATTCCCATGGCAAGATAAGGCAGAAATCTCAAGTCCTCTTTTTTCAATTTCATTTTTAAAACTTTTCAATTTTCCTTCATCATTTAAGAGTTCATCAACCTTACAATGAGCATCTCCAGGATAATTTCCTGTTCCTATTTCAACTGCATCAAGACCTAATTCTTTAACCTTATCAAGTGCTTCGCTTAAACTTTTGTCTCCAAAAACAACTATAAAAACTCCTAATTTCATATCCCCCTCCTTTTTTTAAAAACCTTAATTTAAATTTACACTAAATTTTTAGATATTTCAAATTTAAGTTGACTAATGAAAAAAGTTAATTTAAAATTCTTTCAAAAAGGAGGGAGATATGAAGTTTTCAGGAATAAGTGATGAAGCAGGACAAGCAATTGAAATACAGATAAAAGCACATAAAGAACTTGGATGGGAATAT
>CAZCUO010000055.1:0-20406 GCA_964502135.1 uncultured bacterium | reverse complement strand
AAATGTTTCATTTTCTTTCTTATATACTTTTAATAAGAAAGATATTTTGTAAATTTAAAGGGATTAAAGAAAAAAAAGAAAATCCTTTATTTTTAATCCGAGTAGATGATTTTCCGCATTGGGAATTTGACAATGAAAAATTCAAAAAATTTAATGACATATTAGAAAAATATGAAATACCTTATCTTTGTGGAATTGTTCCAAAATTAAGTTTAGACAGAAAAAATCCTTTAAATACAAAATACAAAATTTTAGAAAAAGAAGACATAAAAATAATTAATCATCCATTAATAGAGATAGGGATGCACGGTTATACTCATCAAACTGTTACATTTGGAAAAAATAAAGAATTTGCAGGGATAGATGAAAAAGAGGCAGAAGAAAAAATTATAAATGGTTTAAAAATATTTAAAAGTTTAGAATTATATCCTATTGCTTTCATACCGCCTTTTGACGAAATTGACCTAATTTCATATAAAATTATATCAAAATATTTTAAAATTATTACCGGAGGCCCTTCATCTACAAAAAATCTCGGGTATAAAGTCACACCTTGTTTTTTTGAAAATTCCATATATGTTACCACTTACAGACCTTTATGTAATAGTTGCTTTGAAATTTATAAATTTTTAAAAGAAAATGAGATAAAAATAAAAATTATTATACCAATTATAATTCATTGGGCAAATGAAGCAAAAAATAACTATGAATATTTGAATGAATTACTGAAATTAATTAAAGGAAATGCTATAAAGTGGAAAGATTTACTATTTATTAACAATATTATATAAAAATTCTTCTAACTTTCCTCCTTGTTTTTCAATATTAAATTCCTGAATTTTTTTATATCCTTCTTCTGATATCCTTCTAAAATAATGGTTATTCTCAATCAAATTAATAACACCTTTTAAAATACCCTCTTTATCTCCTATATCAACAACTATTGCAGATTTCCCCTTTTCTGTATAATCTGGTATTCCTCCAACTTCTGTAGTAACAACTGCACATCTACATGCCATTGCTTCTAAAGGAGGATTAGGACAAGCATCTTTCTTACTTGTATAGATAAAAACATCTGTATTTCTATAAAAATTAACAAGATTTTCTATTTTTGTTCCATTAAAAAATTCAACAAATTTAGGGATCCAATTTTCTCTCCATTCACCAACAACCTGAAATTTTAGGTGTGGATAAATTTTATATAGTTGCTCCATCACCCAAAAACCATCTTCCATTCCTTTATGTTTTGGTCTTTTATTATAAAAAAACATTCCAATTCTTTTTACTTTTTCTCTTTTATAGGGATTATTAAAAATTTTTGTATTCACACTATTTAAAAGTAAAAATACTTCCCTTTTTAATCTTTCTTCAAGTAATTTTTTAACTAAAGTTGAATTTGCCACAAGATAAATATTTTCAGGAATATAATTAACTCTTTCAGCAAAAAATATATTACAGATTCTAAAAACTTTTTTGCCATATTTTTCTGATAGTTTTGTCACAACTGGAAGAAGATATTCAAATGAAAAAAATGTAATATCAGAAGGGAAGAGATACTTTTCATTAAATGAGGGTATAGTTATAGTAGGACATTTTAAATCAATCCATGGAAGTTTTTTTATTCTCCTTATTCTTTTTCCAGATAAAATATAAAATAATTCTCTCACTTTTCTTTCAAATTTATCCCTTTTATTGTTATAATAACCTCTATTTATTGCTTTTATAATGAGAACTTCATGTCCCTTTGAAAATAAATAATTTCCAAATTCAATAAGATTTCTGTTCACTCCACTTGGTCTTTTATCAACAGAAGATAATATATTTACTCTCATTTTAATAACTCTTTGATTTTTTCAAATACTTCTTTAGGTGATATTTCTTCTATTTTATTTTTATAAATAACAGATGATTTTTCATTTCCAAAAGGCCCAAAAACTTTGGGCGAACTACCTCCAAAAAGAGCAATAACTGGAACCTTGACTGCACAAGCAAGATGTAACGGACCTGTATCTCCTATGACAAGTAAATCACAATTTTTAAAAATAGAAACAAGTTCTTTTAAATTTGTTTTTCCAACAAAAGAGACTGAAATTTCTCTTATAGAATTATAAACCTTTTCACATATTTCAAATTCTTCTTTCTTTTTTGTTCCAGTTATAATTATTTTTGAATTTGGGAAATATGACTTGATTAAATTCCCAAGTTTAATAAAATTTTCAACAGGCCACTGGTATCCACAAAATGGATGAAAACATATTAAAGGATAACAATTTTTATACTCTTTCATTTTTTCTTTCACTTTTTCCTCAATTTCTGCGGGAATGTGGAATACATAATGAGAAACTTTAAAATCTATTCCAAAGTAGAAATCAACAAGTTTTTTATAATAAACAACTCTATGAATTTGATTTTTATCTGGTTCATCAATTGATTTTGTAAAAAGGTATTTAAATCTTTTTCTTTTTTTATTTATGTATCCAATCCTTTCTTTAATATTACACAAATATGGGATAAATGCTCTTTTAAGTCCTGGTGCAAAAACAAAGGCAATATCAAATTTTTTTCTTTTTATTTTATAAAATAAATAAAAAGGAGTCATTCTGTTTTCGTAAGCAATTATTTCATTTATATCAGGGTTATCCTGGAGAACTGGTAAGGCACCATATTTTTTTCTTGTAAAATAAACAATATATGAATCTGGAAGATTCAATTTTATTGTTCTTACTGCAGGTGTTGTAAATAAAACATCTCCTATATAATTTGGACCAATAACAAGGACCTTTTTCATTTTTAGATAAAAATTTTAATAAAATTTAAAAATTTTTCAATTTTATCCTTCCACTCCTTTTTTATAGTTCCAATTCTTTTACCCCACAAAAATGGTTCTAATCTTGTTTTTTCTATTTTTTTAATAAATAAAAGAAGTTCATTGTCATACTCAATCATTTTATTAATTTTTTCTTCTATTTCAGGTAAAAAATTTATTTTTTCTTTCAATAAATTTTTATCAATTTCTGAAAAAAATTTAAAATTTACAGGTGCATAAAAGGATAACCAATGAAGTTGAATAAGGGTATAATATAAGTTTTCCTCATTTAAATCCCAGATATTACTTTTAATGAGAAAAATGCTCTCTTTTAATGGCAAATTTCTTCCAACTTTAAAAACCCTCCTTTTAAATAAAGATACACATTCTTTCAAATTTTCTCTTGATATATATTCCAATGGGATTTCTGTAAATACTTTATAATTTTCCGGATAAACATTTATTTTAAAACCTGAAAACCTTTTTAATAAAATTGAAAGATTTGAAAAAAACATTCTTTTATAAACATCTTTGACCTTATTGCATCCCTTAATTATAAATATAACTTTATATTCGTTCACATATCTCATCTTATTTTGCTCTTAACATAGTTATGTAATTCTAAACTATATCTAAATATTGTATTTTCTTCTGTTATTTTTTTATATTCATGTGTATAATCCTCATGCAATAATTCTCCAATAATTTCTTTTATTCTGCCAATTTTAAAACCATTTTTTAATAATTTTTTAGAAAAATTAGCAGCCTCATGTGCTCTTAAAGATAAAAAGGGGTTACTATATCCAATTTTTTGAATAATTTTTTGGGGAGTTATACAAAATGGTGGTGAAACATGGGTTATTTGTTCTATTGTATAGTTGCAACAACTAAAAATATTTAAAATCTTAAATTTATAAAAGATATTTGTAATCGTACCTCCAAGAACCCATATTTCTCCAAGATTTCTATATATTTCAACAATTATTTCAAGATAGTTTTTGGTTATTACCTCAATATCATTATCAATTTTTATATAAATATCGCTATCAGATTCTTTTAATGTTTGGTAATGAGATAATGCTAAACCTTTATTTATATCATTTTTTATTATCTTTATATTTTTGTATTTTGTTTTCAATTCTTCAAGTATTTCATCGGTTCCATCAGGATATGGGAAATTGTTGTTTATAATTATATGTTCAAATGGATAATCTGTATTTTTATGTATACTTTCTATTGTTTTAAAAGTTGCATTTTTTCTTCCATAAACAGGTGTAAATATGGTTATTTTCATTTCAAAATTTCATTTATAAATTTAATATATTCTTGAATAATTAAATCTGATGAAAAGTCCATTGCCCGTTTTATCAAAAACTGTGGATTTGGGGGATTATTAATAGTATCTAAAATTGCTTGGGCTAATTTTTGATAATCTTTAACAGGAACAAGTTTTCCGTATTTTCCATTTTCAAGTATTTCCCTTGGACCACTTGGACAATCAGTTGAAACAACAGGACATCCACAGGCAAGGGCTTCAATAATTACATTGGAAAGACCTTCATAAATAGAGGATAAAACAAAAACAGATGCATTTTTCATATATGGATAAGGATTTAAAACAAAACCTGGCAAATCAACTTTCTCTTCAATTCCGAGTTCTCTTATTAATTTTTTAAGTTTCATTTTTTCACTACCTTTTCCAAGTATTATTAATCTTGCATCTATATTTTTACAAAGGATTGAAAATGCTTTAATTAATGTTGTAAAATCTTTCTGGGGATGTAATCTTCCACATGATAAAATTACAGGAACTTTTTCCTTGAAAAATGGATGGTTAATAGGTTCTTTAGATTTTTCTAAAATTTCCTCAATAGATACTGGATTATAAATAACTTTTATTTTTCCTTCACAGCCATTTAATATTTTTAATAAATCATTTGCAACTCCATATGAAACAGCAATAATACCATTACTCTTTGGATATAATTCAGAAATTAAACTTAACCAAATATTTCTATCAGTTTTATTCTTCAATAAGGATGTTATTGTATTTCGTTCAGAAATAATTATTCTTAAAAATTGCCCTAAATGAATTTTGGAAAGGAGAGAAATAATATTTGCAGGGATAAGTACAGAAAGAATGATATTGGGCTTTTCTTTTTTTATATATTTCACAAATTCAAGAGACAAAAGATTATATTTCCCTAAATATCTCAATTTTTTGTTTAATGTAATTATACCTAAAATATATAATAAAAAATACTGAAATTTTTTAAGCAAAATTTTTGGTAAAACAAGATTTGAGAGTTTTGTGACAATATATTTTTTAATTTTTTTTCGTTTAGGAAACAATTCAAAAATTTTTATTTCTTTCGGTAATAATTCAATATAATCTCCTTCAAATCTAAACAAAACGATATTTACATTAAATTTTTTTTGAAATAAAGTTTTGGCAATATTCAAAAACGCTTTTTCTGCTCCGCCACCGTATAGTGAAGGGATAAAAATTGTTATCTTTGTTTTATACGTATGCGTATAGTTTTTTCTTTCCATATATGATTTTATAATTAGGATTTGCCTTTAAAATTAATTCTGTTAAAACTTTTTTATCATCGGGTAAATGATATGTGCATATTGAAAGTTTTGGAGCAAAATTTTTAAGGACATTATAAGCGCCTTGCAACATCAACCTTTCTGCTCCTTCTATATCTGCTTTAATAAAATCAATCCTTTTAATATTGTTTTTCTCTACAAATTTATCAATAGTTATAGTTTCTATTTTTTCTTTTCTTGAATTTTGAAATTTTCTTATTATTGAGGAAGTACCAAAAGCGGAAATTGAGTTTCCAAAATTCGGTATTTCTATTTCAATTTGCCCATCTCTATTTGATAAAGCATAAGGAATAATATAAATATTTTTATTTAACTCAGCAATTTTTGAAAGATATCTCTCTCTCATTTCAGAAATGGGTTCAAAAGCATAAACTCTGCCTCCTAAAGCAGAAGCAAGAGCAGAAAAAATACCCATATGTGCTCCACCATCTATTACTATATCACCTTCATTCACCATTACTTCTTTGTAAAAATAAGAGTATTCCCTACAACAATATTTTAAAATTTCTTTCTTTTCTTTCTTATCAAAAATTTCAAATGGTAGGACCGGTAAAACGAAATCTACAAATTCAACTATAAAACATTCTATTTCTTCTTTATGAGTATATATTGGAAATATTAGATTAAAATTATTATAAGTAAAATCCAAACATCCATTTTTTCCATATTTGTCTTTCAACTTCAAATACAATTTTTCTGTTATTAAGTAAAATTTCCTATTTTTTCTCCGCTTTTTTAAAATTTTAATTTGATTATTTATGATAAAAAAAGTCACCAAAATGAATATTAATAGAAAAACTTTTGTTACCATTGTTTATTTAATATACTTAAATAAAATTTTATCAATTTTTCAACCGCTTTTTTTCTTGTGTATTCACTTCTTATTTTATTTGCAAGTTTCATATTTAAAGGTGAATTATATGCTTCAAGAATAGATTTTTTTAAATTTTTAATATCATAAGGTTTACAATACCATGCATCTTCTCCATAAATTTCTCTCTCATAACTTTCTGTTGTTGTTACTATATTACAGCCCATTGCTGATGCTTCAAGATTTACTCTGGGTATAACTTCTTTCCAACTTGGTAAAACATGAACTTTGGCTTTTTTAAAAAACTCTATCACATCTTTATGCGAAATTTCAGAAACAAAAAAAATATTTTTAGATTTACTTGCAAATTTTTTACAATAATTATAATATTTTTTATCTTCTATTCTTCCAATAATATAAACTGGTATTCCTAAATTAAATGTGGCTTTAATCGTTGAAAATTGATTTTTCCCTGGCCCAATTGCTCCAATTTGAATTATTAAATCTCTTTTATTATTTTTAGGAATTTCTGGAAATTTATCTTCATCAATTCCATGATGAATAATTTCTGTTTTATAATCTATATTTACATTAAATTTTTCTTTAATAAGTTCTTTTTCCAAGTTGGTATATGTAATTAAAAAATTAACTTCCTCCACAATTTTCTTCTGTATAATATATTTTTCTTGCAGTTTCTCAAAAGGTGTAAAAAAACTTCTTATATATTCCTTTCTTGCCCATTTATCAAGTGAAAAAATATTAATCAATTTTTTATTCTTAAATGGATTGCTTTTCCGGTAAATTGTTAAAAGGATTATTGGAATATTATATTTTTTAGCATATTTAACCCATTCATATGTAAATTTTGCAGTTCCAAGGTTAAATATATGAATTAAATCAACATCAATTTTTTTATCTGGTGGATAATTCAAAAGAGATAAAACATTAAAACCATTTCTCTCAACATACTTCATAGTTTCAAGCATCGTAAAATAATCTCCACCTTTCTTTTCTATACTATCTGGTCTATTTACAAATAAAATTTTTGCCATTTTTAAAAAACCAGAAAATAAAACATCTTAAAATTTTCCAAATTGGCTCAAAATTAAATGGATTTAAAATATAACTTTTTATAAAATATTTACAGGCAATTAAATAATTTTTTAATTTTAAATAATCTTTTCCAATTGAATAATAATAATGTGAAATTTTAGATGAGGTGAGTAAATTTTTATACTTTTTAACTATTAATTTTTTATCATTTATTTTCTTTATCAATGAAGAAAAATCTTCTTTACTTGATAATGAACCCGGGGTGTTATGAATTATCACAAGAATCTCATTAATTTTATCATATTTGAGAAAATACATCATTCTTATTAGTATGTCAGTATCATCTGCAAAATAGAAATTTTCGTCAAAATTACCAATTTTTTCAAAAGCATCTTTTTTTATCAAAACTTGTAAAAGTGAATATGTCTTTCTTCTTAATTTTATTTCATTATTTTCATTTTTTCTACAACCTTCACAAACCACAAAATCTAACTCTTCTCTCTGCTTCAAAAATTCTACTTGTTTTTCTATTTTTTCTGGTAAAAATTCATCATCAGAATCAAGAAATGTTATATACTTTCCTTTTGAAAATTTTAACCCAATATTTCTTGATGCAGCAACTCCCTTATTTTCTTTATTTCTTATATATTTTATTCTCTCATCATTAAATTCTCTTACAATTTCTTCTGTATTATCCTCTGAGCCATCATCCACAACGATTATTTCAATATTTTTATATGTTTGAGTTAAAACACTTTTTATAGCCCTTTGAACTAAATTTGCTCTGTTATATGTAGGAATTATAATACTTACAAGTGAATTTTTTTCTACCATATCTTAATATCCTTCTTTTCCCGAATTTTATCATAATTTTTGATTAACCACCATAGTGAAATAAATGAATGCCATTTAAAGGCAAAGAAGTGATTAAAAAATAGTTTTAAAATAGACCAAAAAATTAAAAATGAATTGTCATAACAAGTAAGATAAAAGATACATCTATTTCTAAATTTTATATATTCAACATATTTTTTATCTAATTTTTTTGATGTTATTTCTCCATCATGGTAAACAATGCTTTTTGGTTCAATTATATTCTTCCATCCAATCTTTTTTGCTCTATATCCTATATCTCTATCTTCACAATAAAATGGGAAATAAATTGGATGAAAACCACCCAGATATAAAAATTTTTCTTTATCATAAGCAGTATAGCCAGCACAACACCATTCAACTTCAATTGCCTTTTGTGGTATTTTCTTTTTTTTATTATCTCTCCCAAGAGAAACAGAACTTACGGAAAAAACAGAACTATCTGAAAAATGTTTTAAAAGTGGTTCTATAAAATTTACATCAACATAAACATCGTTATTTAAAAGAATTACAAATTTATTTTTACTTTCTTTAATACCGATATTACATGCCTCGCCAAAACCTTTATTCTCATTTAACTTGATTATTTTTACGTTTGGATAATTTTCTTTTAAAAACTCTATACTTCCATCAGAACTCCCATTATCAACAACTATTATTTCATCATTTTTATTATGTTTTTCTACTGCTTTAATCACACTTGGTAAATTTTTCCTTAACAATTCTTTCCCATTATAGTTTGGGATTATTATTGATACTCCTTCCATTTTCTAAAATCTCCTTGATTTTTTTATATACTTCCTCAACTTTTATTTCTTTCATACATTTCATACTTTTACAAATTTTTTTATGGCAGGGGCTACAATCAACTTTTTTATAAATATAATAAGCATCTGGTGGCGAATGAATTATAGGATCAGAAGACCCAAAAATTCCAAGAACTTTTGTTCCTGAAGCAACTCCAATATGAAGTGGTCCTGAATCTCCTGTAATTAAAAGAGAAGATCTTTCAAGTAAAAGAGAGAGTTGAAATAAATTTGTTTTATTTATAAGATTTATTGGTTTATTTTTCATCTTTAATATAATATCATTTACATAATTTTCTTCTCCTGAACCAATAAAAATTACTTGATATCCATCTTCAATCAATTTATCAGAAAGCATAGCAAAATTTTCTTTTAACCATCTCCTTGTAATCCAGCCACTTCCGCTTAAAGGATGGATAGCAATTATTTTCTTATTCTCACTAACTCCAAAATTTTTAAAAAATTCATCAAATCTTACTCTTTCTTCTTCTGATATCCATATTTTCATTTTCTTTACATATTTTTCAATCTTTAAAAATTTCAAAATTGATAAAACACCATTCACAGGATCTATCTTTTCACCTTTCTTAACCCCTTTTGTCAAAAAAATTCTACCTATTTTCAATCTATAAAATCCATATCTTTCTTTACCACCAATTAAAAATGTATAAACATTTGTTTTTAAATTTCCTTGAATATCAAAAATAATATCAAATTTTTCTTTTCTTAGTTTTAATATTAATTTTAAAAAACCAACAATATTAAATTTTTCTGGTAAATAGAAAATCTTTTCCAAAATAGGACATACTTCAACAAATTCTTTGTAAATTTTTTTGGTTAACAAATAAATTTTATCTTCTTTAAAGTTTTCTCTAATTGTTTGAAAAAAGGTTGAAGCAATTATTATATCTCCAAGTGCACCAGTTTTTATAACCAAAATTTTCATAAAATTTATTTTTACTTTTTCTTCATTATCAAGATTAATTATAGTTTATTTTTAAAAGTGTTTAAAACCTCTTCATACAAATTCAATGTTTCTCTCACCATTTTTTCAAGAGAGAAATTTTCTATTGCGTATCTTTGCCCATTTTCTGAAATTTTTTTATATAATTCTAAATCACTTATAATTTTTTTTACCTTTTCTGAAATTTCACATGAATTTTGAGGATTAACAAGAAAACCCGTAATATTATCTTTAATTATTTCAGATGTGGCACCAATATTTGTAGCGATAACAGGAATACCTGAAACCATTCCTTCAACTATAACCCTTCCAAATCCCTCTGGTTTTATTGAAGGAACTACCAGAATATCTATTTCCTTCATAATTTCTTTGCTATTTTTCCCTTCAATTATTACAACATAATCATTTAAATTCTTTCTTGCAATTAAATTTTCAATCTTTTTTTTTAATCTTAAACTTCCACTTCCATATATTAATCCTTTAATATTTTTTATTCCATCTTTGAGAAGATTTTCAATTGCTTCTATAAAATAAAAATGACCTTTTAAAACGGAAAACCTTCCAACCATTCCTATTTTCCATTGATTTTTATTTTCAATTTTTCTTTTGAAAAAAAAATCCTCTATATCAATTCCATTATAAATAATCCTTATTTTATCTTCTGGAACTTTTAATTTTTTTATTGCATATTTTTTTAATGCTTCACTTACAACTATTACAACATCTCCTTTGCCTTCAGATTGGCTATATAATGGAAAAGGAGAAAAACTGTGAATACTAGTAACATAAGGTATATCTGGAAATCTTTTCATTAGGAAATAACCAATCCAACATGGAAATCTGCTTTGATAATGGATAATATCTGGCTTTTCTTCTTTTATAATTTTACCTAATTTATAAATTGATTTTAAAAAAATGTAAGGATTTTTTTTATCCATGGGAAGGTTATACCATCTTATGCCTTTTTCTAATAAAGAAGGGATAAATCTACCAGGACCACTTACAATTATAATTTCATTCCCAAGCAAAACTGCTTTTTTTGAAAAATCATATACACCTCTTTCTATACCACCGTAATCCATAGAAGGTAAAACTCGCATTATTTTCATAATTCAAATAATCTACCTTTTTCCTTTTCGTCAAGAATTAAGCAGCAATATTTTAAAACATCATCAATACTTATTCTTTTCATACACTCAAAATTAATTTTACATTTTGCTTCCTTTTTGCACGGAAAACATTCTATATCACTATGAACAACAAAATTTTTCTCTCCAATCGGTCCATATCTATAAGGATTACTTGGTCCAAAAATAGCAACAACATTGGCACCAACTGCACATGCAAGATGCATTGAACCTGTATCATTTGAAACAACAAGGTCAGAAAATTCATATACCGCTGCAAGTTCCCTTAAATTTGTTTCTCCACCAAAATCAAAAACTCCTTTTTTTCCTATCATTTCTTTTAATTCTCTTGTCAAATTTTTTTCCTCTTTTGAACCACTTATAATTATTTTCGCTCCATAAATTTTTATAAGTTCTTCAGCAAGTCGTGCAAACTTTTCTTTACCCCATCTTTTACCTTCAAATTTTGCTCCTGGATTTAAAACAACTACTAAATCAGATGACTTAATTCCAATTTCATTAAATAAATTTTTTATTTTTTCTTTATAACTAGTTGGATAAGGAAAATATAGTTTTATTTCACCTTTGCCAAAAAAAGGTTCTATAAAACTCATAATTCTTTCACACTCGTGACTGTAAAATTTCTCACTAAAAAATTCTTTTTTAAAAAATGTCAGTTTATATTTAGACCTCAAAAAGAATGGAATGAATGAATTTCTAAAATCAACTATCAAATCATATCTTTTTTTTCTCAATTTTTTTATCAATTTAAATATACTTTCTTTTTTGTCATAAACAATGTAATTTGAAAACCAAGGATTTTCTATAACAAACTCAACTGCTCTTGGACCAATAACTATATCAATTTCTGCCTTTTTATATGTATCTCTTATTCTTTTTATAGCAGGCGTCAAAAGTAGATTATCACCAAGACAACTCAATCCAATAATAAGAATTTTTTTTAGTTCAATCTCTCTAATATTTTTTGGACACATTTTATAGCCTCATTCAATTCTTTTCCTTTATTTGAATTTAAAATTTCATTTTCAAATGTATATATTTTTTCGTATGGAATATAAGTTATAAAATTCTCTCTCACAAGTTTTTCAATAGTATAATCAAATATCAACTTTTTCTTTTTTCTTTTAACTCCTATTACTATAACTGGCTTGCCTACACTTAAACTTTCAAAAATCATATTTATACTATCCTCTGTGACTAAAATTATATCACTTAACCCAAGAATTCCTTTATAATGAGAAATTTTTGTTTCATAGGGAATTTCAAAATATTTTAAATTTTCAAATTTATTTAATTTTTCTTTTAAAAAACCTATTACATTAAAATCAGTTCTCTTAGAAGTTGTTAAAATTATATCATATTTGTTCTTTAATTTTTCAAGTTGCTCAATAAATTTTTCACACCATGCAACATCTATTTTATAATTCTGGTCGTTGCCACCAATCAAAATACCTATTATTTTTTTATATTTTTTGCCTATATAATTTTCAAGGATTTTGGCTTCTTCTTCAAGTTCTTTTTTTGTGAATGGATTTAATGAACCATTTGTTATTATTAAGTTTTTCAATTTCTTTTTTTTCAAACGCAAAAAATCATGGTAAGGAATTATGAGAAAATCAATTTTTTTTATTGGGATAAAAGATGGAAGCATTATTTGAATATATTTTGCCCTTTTTATTTTTGAAATAATCATACTTATTGCAGAAAGATAAGAACCAGTATTAATTATAAAGTCATAATCTCTTTTAATTATTTCTTTCTGCTTTTTATCCATATTTTTATACAAAATGGAATAGCCAATTTTATAAAGATTAAGAAAACATAATATATTAAAAAACTTAGGAATTAAAGAATACTTACCTCTTCCACCGTAAAGAAAATAGTTAAAACCTTTAAATCTAAAAGAAATAATATCAATTTCTGAATTTAAAAAGTTTTTAGCAAGGCCTAAACTTTGAATAAGATTTCCTTTATTTCCATCATCTATAATAAGAATCTTCATAATCTAACTTCAATTCCTTTTTCTTTTAAATAACTTTTTATCTGGGGGATAGTTAATATTCTGAAATGTAAAAGGGAGGCAATTAAAACAGCGTTTGCTTTACCAAAAACAATCGCATCATATAAATGTTGTAGTTTCCCTGCTCCACCCGAAGCAATTACAGGAATATTTACATTTTCACTTACACTTCTTGTTAATTCTATATCATATCCATCTTGAGTACCATCTTTATCTATACTTGTCAATAATATTTCACCCGCCCCAAGAGATTCTATTTTTTTTGCCCATTCAATCACATCCATTCCTGTAGGTGTTTTTCCACTTTCAATATATACTTCCCATTTGCCTTCTCCTACTTTTTTGGCATCAATAGCAACAACAATACATTGACTTCCAAATTTTTTTGCTCCTTCTTCAATTATTCTGGGATTTTTTACTGCTGAAGTATTTATTGAAATTTTGTCCGCTCCATTTGATAAAAGTTTTTCAATATCCTCAATTGAATTTATTCCACCCCCAACAGTTAAGGGAATAAAAATAACTTCTGCAACTTTTCTAACAACATCAACCATTGTCTTTCTCCCTTCAATTGTTGCACTTATATCAAGAAAAACAATCTCATCTGCGCCTTCTTTACTATAAAAAGAGGCGTTCTCTACAGGATCACCAGCAATTTTCAAATTTTCAAAATGAACTCCTTTCACTACCTTTCCATCCTTAATATCAAGACACGGAATAATCCTTACTGCAACCATTTTTTTTCAAGAAAATTTCTGATAAATTTTAAACCATTTTCTCCACTTTTCTCTGGATGAAATTGAACACCTACAATATTTTCTTTAATAATTAAAGAGGAAAAATTTATTCCATATTCAGTTTTGCCATATATTATATCATTTTCTTCTGGTAAAACATAATAAGAATGCGCAAAATAAAAATATGGATTTTCTGGAATTTCTTCTAATAAATAATTATTTTTTAAAATTTTTAAACTATTCCATCCCATATGGGGTATTTTTAAATTTATATTTTTAAATCTAACGACTTTTCCTTTTAGGATTTTCATACCTTCTTTATTTCCTTCTTCACTGTATTCAAAAAGCATTTGAAGACCAAGACATATACCTAAAAATGGAACACCATTTTTTATTTTTTCTTTTATTTTTTCATTTAATCTTCTTTTGTTAAGGAATTCAATCCCTTCACTAAAATTACCAACTCCTGGCAAAATAATATATTCTGCTTTTTCAATATCATCCTCATTTTCTATAAAATAACAATCTTTTTTAATTTTTTTTACTGAAGCCATAACACTAAAAATATTTCCAGCACCATATTTTACTATTCCTACCATTATACGTACTCAATTGTGCTTGGAGGTTTAGGTGTAATATCATATACAACTTTTACAACACCAGGAACTTCTTTTAAAATTCTATCCCTTATTTTGTATAATCTTTTCCACGAAATCTTAACAGGTTTTGCTGTTAAAGCATCTACTGATTCAACTGCTCTTATAGCAATTATATCTCCTAAAAGTCTCTTCCCTTCAATCATACCTGTAGCTTTGTCTGAAAATAAAACTGGAAATGCCTGAAAAATTTTCTTCTCTTTTAATTCTGATTCAACTATTTTTGTTGCAATTCTTATTTTTTCAACTTTATCTCTTGTAACTTCACCAATAATTCTTGTAGCAAGTCCTGGACCAGGGAATGGTTTTCTATCATAAACTTTTTTAGGTAATCCAAGTGCTTTTGCAACCATTCTTACCTCATTTTTGTATAATTCCTTAAGTGGTTCAATTATTGTAAGTCCAAATTGTAGTAATGGATTTATTCCTATCTGGGACAATACATTATGTTGTGTTTTTATTCCTTTTTGTGTCTCAATTATATCAGCAGCAATTGTTCCCTGAATTAAAAAATCTACAGAATAACTCCTTACTGCCTGACTCAATGTTCTATAAAATACATCCCTAAATGCTTTCCTTTTTTCTTCTGGATCAATTTTCCCTTTCAATGCCTCAAAAAAATTATCCGCAACATCCCATATTTCAACATTTATATTCATTTTCTCAAAAATTTTTCTCACTTCTTCAGGTTCATTTTCCCTCATTAATCCATCATCTATAAAAAAAACAACCAAATTCTCACCAATTGCTTTTTTTGTAAGAACTGCACATGTAACACTATCAACTCCTCCAGATGTTGCTATAAGTGCTCTTTTATCTTTAATCTTTTTCCTCAATTCCTCAATTTTTTCTTTTATAAACTCTTTAGGATTAAACTTTTTCATTGTGCCTCCTCTTTTTGGATTATTTTATTACTTTTTCAATTAAATTGTCAAAATTTAACTCCTCCACAGGGTTTATACTCATTTCTATTGTGATATAATAAAATAAAGAATTTTGTCCCTTAATTTTAATAAAGTCCTTTTCAGTTGTTAAAATTATATCAATTTTTTTTTCCTTTGCAAGTTTTATAATTGTTTCAATATCTTCTTTTTTGTAATCATAATGGTCTGGATAAGAAATAGAATATAAAATTTTTGGGTTTTGATTTAAAATCAAATTAAAAAAATTAAAAGGATTCCCAATTCCTGTAAAAGCCAGTATTTTTTTATTTCTTAAATATTCAGGAGACAAACTTTTTATATTATTCTTTATCTCTTTTATTTTGAAATCAAAAAAAAATAATGGCTTATTAAATTTTTTGAAATAATTAATTATTTCTTTTTTTTTCTCCTCGTTGACCATATGTGAATGCGAAAAAATAATTATGTCTGCCCTTTTAATTGAAAATAAAGGTTCTCTCAAAAGACCGGCAGGAATTAAAAATTTATTATCAAATGGATTTGAACAATCAATAAGTAAAATATCCAAATCTTTTTTAATCCAATTACAATGGAAACCATCATCAATAATTATTAAATCACAAAACTCGCTAATTTTTTTTAATCCATTTATATTTTTTTCATTACTTACAAAAACAGATGAAAATTTATTTCTAATTAACTCTGCCTCATCCTTATTTTTCTTTCCAAAAACCACTCCTATTTTTCTCTTATTTTGTAAAATTCTAATTAAATAGATAACTAAAGATGTTTTTCCTGCCCCACCCACTATAATATTCCCAACACTTATAATTTTTGCTTTCAATCTTATTTTTTTTACAAAAATTCTTTTCAGTTGAATTAGTAAAAAATATATCATTGATAGAGGTAAAAGGGAAAAAGACACTATTTTAAACAAAACAGATTTTTCCCTAAAAAGAAATTTCTGATAAAAATAATTAAAAAAGGGTCTGCTGCTCTTGGTTTTCAGATAAATCCAATTTAATTTCAACCTTTCCAAATTCTCCATCATATCCTGGTTTTATTATTACATTTCCTTTTTTAACATTTCTTATACCTTCAAAAATTTTTTTATCAATTTTTTTCTCAAGTTCATTTTCATCTATCATCAGAAATATATCAAATTCAGGGCCAACTTTATTTACTATTTCTAAATACATCTTTTGAACTATCTGTGATAAAGATTCTTTACCCATTACACATGCTATTATTTGGTCAAGCGGAACTATTTTTTTAAAAGGAACATATTTTTCTGGCTTTTCATTATTCTCTCTATCAGCCAAACTTTCTACTCTATGCATAACTCCTATAGTTAATTTTTTCCCACAGACAGGACATATATAATTATTTTTTCTTGTTTCTTCGGGTGAAAAACAAACTTTACAATTTCTATGCCCATCATAATGATATTTCCCTTCTTCAGGAAAATATTCTATTGTCATTTCAAATCTTTTATTTTTTAAAATTTCAATTAATTCTTTAAAATCAAATTTTTCAGAAAATATATTTGCTTCTCTTCCTATTTTTAATGGAGAATGAGCATCTGAGTTTGAAATTAATGCAAATTTATCAAGTTTTGAAACTCTCCAATTCATTTCAGGATCACTACTTAACCCTGTTTCAAGTGCAAAAATTTCACTTGTTAATTCACCAAAACATTCTTCAATATTATCAAATCCAGAGTTTGAACCAAAAAGGGAAAAATGTGGAGTCCATATGTGGGCAGGGACAATAAAACCAAATTCATCCACTTCCTTAATTATCTTGAGTAATTCCTTTGCTTCAAGTTGTAATATCGGCCTTCCATCTGAATTCAAATCACCAAATTTCTCAATTATTCTATTAAATTTTTCTACTTTTTCAAAACTTGAAAAAAATAAAATATTATGTATCTTTTTTATTACTCCTTTATATTCAAAAATATTGCATACTTCACCAGTTAAAATAAAGTCAATTCCTTTATAATTATAAATACCAAATCTATCAGTTTCTTTTAAATTTCTCTTCAATTCATAAAACCAATAAAAATGAGTTATATCACCTGTTCCGAGAAGATTTATCCCTTTATATTTTGCCCATTTTGTAAGATTATCCAATTCCATATCTTTACTTGTTGCTCTACTATATTTTGAATGAATATGAAAATCAGCAATGTACATTTTTATCCTTTTATAAATTCTCTTTTTAATTTTTTATACAATTCATCAAGCGATTGAGGAATTACTTTTGTATTTGAGATTATTGGCATAAAATTTGTATCTCCTGTCCATCTTGGGACAATATGAAAATGTATATGAGATTCAACTCCTGCACCTGACACTTTCCCAATATTTACTCCAACATTAAAACCCTCTGGTTTTAAAACATTTTTAAGGACTATTATTGACCTTTTAATTAAATTATTAATAGAAAGAATTTCCTCTTTTGTTAATTGTTCAAATTCAGCAATATGTCTTGCTGGTGCAACCATTAAATGTCCATTATTGTAAGGGAAAATATTCATAATAACAAAGGCATTTTTATTTTTTTTAATAACATAATTCTTTTTAAAATTTTTTGATTTAAAAGCATAGCATAAAAAACATCCTTCTTTTTTGGCTTCAAGAATATAACCCATCCTCCAAGGCGCCCAAAGAATTTCCTTTTTCATTTTTGATTTATTATAACCCAAAAATCTCTTATAAAAAAGTTTTAAAAATTTTCTTTTTTTAATTCATTCAATATTTTTTCTTTATTTAATTTTAAAAACTTTATTAACTCTCTTTTTTTATTCCTTATTTTCCCTTCAATTACAAGATTTTCAAGGGACTTTTTTACATACCCAACTTGTTTACCTTGTGGTATTCCTAAAATATCCATAATAATAAATCCATTTATAGCAAGTTTAAAAGTTGACAATTTATCTTTTTTATTAATCTCTTTAATTCTTTTTTCAAGATTTTCAAGTTTTTCAAGAGCCTTTTTCACTTTCAAAGGATTTCTACTTGTAAGGTCTGCTTTTGCAAGAATAAAAAGAGCTTTTATATCCTTGCCTATTTCTCTAATAAATCTTCTAAGTGCATTATCCGTAGGATTTTCCTTTGCAAGTAAATGTGGTCTTAAATGGTATCTTATAAGTTTCCCTATAAATTTAGAATTTTCTTCACTAATTTTTAATCTCTTACATACATTATATGAGATTTTTTCTCCAACAAATTCATGTCTATGAAAACTTACTTTTCCATTTTCAACCTTTAATGTATATGGTTTGCCAATATCATGTAATAGTGCAGAAAGACGGATATAAACATTTTTTGTATGTTTGCTTATATTATCAAGTGTTTTTAATGTATGGTCAAATAATTCTTTACATGGGTGGTCTGTCCTTTTTTCTTTTAGTGAAGAAATTTCTGGTAATATTATTTCAAGAATACCAATTTTATCCATTAAATAAAATCCATATGATGGTTTTGAAGCCTCAAGAATTTTCATAATTTCATCTGCAATTCTCTCCCAACTAACAATTTTTATTCTTTCTTTATTCTTTTTCATACCATTAAGTGTCCCTTCTTCAATTTCAAATTTAAATTTTGTTGCAAATCTTATTCCCCTTAAAATTCTTAAAGGGTCATCAAAAAAGGTTTTATCAGGGTCAATGGGAGTTCTAATTATTTTTCTTTTTATATCATCAATTCCTTTAAATGGATCAACAATTTCATCTGTTATCAAATTTTTAGCAATAGCATTTATTGTAAAATCTCTTCTTTCAAGATCTTGATAAATTGTTGCTTTTTCAACAAATGGTTTCCTTGAATCTTCAGGATAACTTTCTTTCCTTGCTGTTGCAAATTCAAGTTTTACTCCATTTATTTCAATCATTGCAGTTCCAAATCGACCATAAAAAATGGGTTTTGGAAATCCATATTTTTGGGCAAATTCTTCTGCAATTTTTAAAGCATCTTCCTCCATAACAAAATCTATATCATTACTCTTTTTTCTTAAAATTTTGTCTCTTATATATCCACCAACAAGATAAATCGGTATATTTTTTTCCTTAGAAAATTCTTTCATTTTCAAAATAATCTCTTCAGGGTCAATCTTTTTCTTTTTCATTTTTCAACACCATATAATAATCCTTCAATTTCTACAATATCAATATTAGTTCTTTTAATAAGTTTTTTTAAATTCGTCTTCCCAATAGAACTCAATGGTAATACCAAACTTTGACATACAATAAAATTTTTGCCAATCTTAACAAATCCACCATTTTTCCCTTTTATTAGAACTCCTATATATCCCTTTTCATCTTTACACAAATTTGCAATACATGGAACTTTTGTAAAATTTTGAAAATTACTCCAAACAGTTGAAACTCTTAATCTTTTTATCTTACCCATCTCGTCCTGAATTTTAATACTCTTAATTTCTATCTCTTTATCAGAAATTTCAATTCTACCTATTTTTCTCCATTCCATATTTTTGGAAGATTATTCCAAAAATGAAAAATAAAGAAATTATTTCCATTAAGAGAACATAAAAATAAATTTCCTTTATACTTTTTCCGTATAAAAAACCTATTATCCATCCACCAAATAAAAAACCAAGTCCATATATTGTATTAAATATTCCATATGCAGAACCCCTCTTACTTGAAGAAATTAAATCTGCAATTGCTGCTCTTAAAACTGTTTCATGACAAGCAATAATTATTCCGTAAAACAAAATAGTTAAAATAATTAGAACTAAAGAATTTGAAAAAATCAAAAAAGACAAAAAAATACTCAGTAAGGGAACTATAACTAAAATTTTAAATTTAATTTTATCATATAAACTCCCTATAAAAAAGGCAGTCAAACCATCAATTCCCATGGCCAAAAGATATAAAATTGGTATATGAGATTCATCAGTAATTCCAGTCTTTTTTATATGATATGATATTAAAGGGAAATTGATCAATCCAGCAGTAGAAAATAAAACAAAAAGGATATAAAAGATAAAA
>CAZCUO010000054.1:0-5334 GCA_964502135.1 uncultured bacterium | reverse complement strand
TAAAAATTTTAAAATTTTTAGATGCACAAACTGTTCTATTATATTTTTATATCCCATTCCAGAAAAAATTGAAGAAATTTACAATAATGAATATTTTGAAAATTGGTATTTAAAGTTTTACAATGAAAGGAAAAAATATTTTGAAAATTTTTGGGAGAAAATAAAAAAATATCTTCCTGAAAGTGGAAAAGTTCTTGATATTGGATGTGGTGTAGGTATATGGTTGGATTTGTTGAAGGAGAAAAAATTTGAGGTTTATGGACAAGATATTTCAAATTTTGCAATAAATTTTTGTAGGGAAAAGGGATTTATTGTATATAACCAACTACTTACTGAAATTGATTTACCAGAAAATACTTTTGATTTTATAACTATGTTGGATGTTATTGCACATTTGAAAACCCCTTTAGAATATTTTAAAAAAATTAAAAAAATTTTAAAAAAAAGCGGGATTATTGTGATAAAAACTCCTTTACATTCAAATTTTTTATTTTTTGTTACAACACTTCTTTCATTTATAAAAAAGAGTAAATCTATTTTACATATTCCTGCACAAATTTATCATTTTGATAGAAAATCAATATCCAATTTTGCAAAAATTGCAGATTTTCAAATTGTAAAAATTATGGTGATTAAAGAATTTATTAATAAAAAAATTTCTTTTTTAAACATATGGAAATTTTTTATGGAAAAAAGTATGATTATAATTTTAAAAAATGAGTAAGAAAGAAAAAATTTATTTCTTCTTAATACTAATTTTGGGAATTTTTTTAAGAATTTTAAATCTTGGAAAACATTCGTTCTGGTGCGATGAACTGCTCGCAATTTCACTTGGACAACATTCAATTAAATGGATGATTAATTATATAACTTATAAGGACGCACATCCTCCTTTATTTTATATTTTGGTTCATTTCTGGCTAAAATTTGCCAAAAATGAATTTTCTTTAAGAACTTTACCTTTACTTTTTGGTATTTTATGTATTCCATCTTCATATTTACTTGCTAAAAAAGTAAAAAATATTAAAACTTCTCTATTATTCTCTCTTTTCATTGCATTAAGTCCTTCATTAATCTTATGGTCTCAAATCGTCAAATCTTATACATTTTTTACATTTTTAACAATTATATCATTCATGTCGTTCATTTCCTATATAAATTCTAAAGAAAAAAAATGGTATCTTCTTCTAATAATTTCAAACATTTTAATTCTCTATACTCACAACTTTGGATTTATTACTATATTTATTCAGATTCTTACACTTTTAATCCTTAAGAAACTAAATATTAAATTAATTTTGTTATTTTTGATAATCTTTTTTACTTATATTCCATGGCTTTTTAAAATTCCTTATCAATTATTTTTCACCCTTGGCGTTAGAAGACCAATTCCTATAATTCTAAGATTCCCTTACACACTTTTTTATTTTTTCTTTGGAGAAACTATAAACCCATTTAATATAAAAATTCTTATTCCATTATTCCTAATCTGGATATGGTTATTCATAATTAGTCTAAAGAATCTATTATTAGATAGAGAGATAAGAATTTTATTAATAATCTCACTTTTTTTCCCTCTAATTTTTGTAATTTTTCCATCAACTGTTCCGCAAAATTTAATTCCTTTTTCAATTTTTTGGCTATTATTATTCTCATTAGGGCTTGAAAAATTGGGTTTTAGAAATATTTTAAATTATCTCACATTTTTATCATTATTCCCTTCTCTTTACTTCTATTATTCTGATAATATAAATAACTACCATGATACAAGTAAATTAATTCCATTTAGAGAAATTTATAAAAATGTTGAAAATTTGGAAAGAGATGGAGACTTAATATTAACAACAGAAAAAATAGATAAAGATATAATTTCTCCAATTCAGTGGTATTATAAAGGTAAGAATAAAATAATAGGAATAGAAAGTATAGACGAACTTGAAAACATAAATAAAATGATTGAAAAATTTAAAAGGATCTTCATTATCCTTGATTTTATAAACAATCCTTTGATCTCGGAAAAGTTGAAAGATTTCTTTGAAAAAAACTATGATAAAATCTATGAAAAAAAATATATTTATAATGAAAAACTTTTGAGTAAACTTAAAGGAAAAAGTGAATTTTATTATCTTGTGGAAGTCTATATTTTCAAAAAATTTTAATTTTGCAAAATAAAAGTTATAATATTAAAATAAAAAGGAAAAAAAAATGGAAAAATATAAAGTAAGTGTTGAATTCTTAAAAGCAAAAGTTTCACTAGATGATTTAAATTTTAATACTACTGAAGAAGTGCCACCACTTGAAGGAATTATAGGACAAGAAAGAGCAAAAAGAGCATTGGAATTTGGCCTAAAAATAAAAAGTAAAGGATATAATATTTTTGTGTCTGGAATTACTGGGAGTGGAAGAACTTCCTTTGTGGAACAAACAGTAAAAGAAATTGCTCAAAAAGGTAAAACTCCTGACGATTGGTGTTATGTTTATAATTTTGCAAATCCAGATAATCCAAAAGCCTTGAGATTCCCTCCAGGAAAAGCAATTGAATTTAAAAGAGATATGGAAATGTTAATTAATGATTTAAAAGTTGAATTACCCAAAACATTTGAAAGTAAAATTTATGAAGAACATAGAAACCAGATAATAAAAGAGTTCCAAAATAAAAAAAATGAATTATTTGAAAGAATTGAAGCAGAAGCAAAACAGGCAAATTTTGCAATAAGACATACTCCAGCAGGAATAATGTTTATTCCTTTAATTGAAGGCCAACAATTGAAAGAAGAAGATATTGAAAAATTGACAGAAGAGGCAAAAAATGAAATAAGAAAAAAACAGGAAATTTTGTATGAAGAATTAGAAGAAGTTTTAAGAAAAATAAGAGAACTTGAAAAAGAAACAAAAGAAAAATTAAGTAAACTTGAAAGAGAAACTGCAGAATTCACCATTTCCCCAAAAATTAATGAGTTAAAAGAAAAATATAAAGACCATGAAGAAGTTTGTAAATATTTGGACGATGTTTTTAAGGATATGATTGAAAATGTTGATGATTTTAAAGAAAAAAAAGAAATTGAAATATTACCTGGAATAAAATTTCCAGATAGAGAATCATCTCTTTATAGATATACTGTAAATGTTTTAATAGACAATTCCCAAACAAAAGGGGCTCCTGTAGTAAAAGAGACAAACCCTACTGCTTACAATCTATGTGGAAGAATTGAATATAGACCACAATTTGGTGCTATGGTTACTGATTTTACAATGATAAAGCCAGGTGCTTTACATAAAGCGAATGGAGGTTATTTAATTTTACAAATACTTGATGTTTTAAAAAATTATTTTGCATGGGAAACACTAAAAAGGGCTTTAAAAAATAATGAAATAATCATTGAAGATTTAAATGAACAGTTTAGATTAATAAATACACCAACATTAAGACCTGCTCCAATTCCGCTTGATGTAAAAGTTGTGCTTATTGGACACCCTATATTTTATTATCTTTTATATACATATGATGAAGATTTTAAAAAACTTTTTAAAGTAAGAGCTGATTTTAGTACGATTATGGATAAGGACGAAGAAGGAATAAAAAGTTATGTCTCTTTCATAAGTAAAATTTGTAGAGAAGAAAATTTAAAACATTTTGATAAATTTGCTGTTGGGAAAATTATTGAATATGGCTCAAGGATAGTTGAGGATAGAGATAAATTAACCACAAGATTTATTGAAATTGCAGATATTGTGAGAGAAGCACATTTTTGGGCTGAAATGGACAATTCTCCTATTGTTCAAGAAAAACATGTTAAAAAAGCATTGGAGGAGAAAGTTTTTAGATCAAATCTAATAGAAAAAAGAATTGAGGAATTGATAAAAGAGGGAACAATTATTGTGGATACTGATGGTGAAAAGGTAGGAGAAATTAATGGGCTTTCATATATATCGTTAGGTAATTATAGTTTTGGAAAACCGACAAAAATAACATGTAATGTCTATGTTGGGAAAAGTGGTGTTATAAATATTGATAGAGAAGTTAAACTTGCAGGGAGAATTCATAATAAAGGATTTTTAATTTTGAATAATTATATATATGAGAAATTTGGTCAAGAAGGAATAATTGCTTTTTCTGCAAGTATATGTTTTGAGCAACTATATGAAGAAATTGAAGGTGATAGTGCTTCCTCAACAGAAATATATGTGTTACTTTCTGCACTTTCAAATATTCCAATAAAACAAGGTATAGCAGTAACAGGTTCAGTAAATCAAAAAGGAGAAATTCAACCAGTTGGAGGAATAAATGAAAAAATTGAAGGGTTTTATTATACATGTAAAACAAAAGGTCTAACTGGAAAACAAGGAGTTATAATTCCTGAAAGAAATTTAAAACATCTTGTTTTAAATGATGAGGTTATTGAAGCAATAGAAAAAGGTCTTTTTCATATATGGGCAGTGAAAACAATAGACCAAGGCATTGAGATTTTGACAGGCATCCCAGCAGGTGAAAGAAGGCCAGATGGAACATATCCAGAAGGGACAATAAATTATCTTGTTGCAAAAAGAATTAAAGAATTGACTGAAAAATATTTAGAGAGTTTAAAAGGTAAAAGGAAAAAGTATAAGGGGGCTGAAAAATGAGATTTTTTATAGCACAAACTACTCCACCTCCTCCTTCTCCTTTGGCTGCTTTATTTCCTCTTATTTTAATATTTTTTGTTTTTTATTTACTTTTGATTCTGCCTCAACAAAAAAAACAAAAACTACACAAAAAAATGCTTGAGGAATTGAAGGAAGGGGATAAAGTTATAACTATTGGTGGATTGATAGGAGAGGTGGAGAAAATTAAGAATGAGATTGTTACGTTGAAATTTAGAGAAAATACAAGAGTAGAAATTCTTAAAAACGCAATTTCGCAGGTAATTGAAAAGAAGAAAGAATAAAAATGTTGGTATTTTTTGATATATTTAAGAATTTTTCTCTTAAAATAAACTTTATTTTATTTACTAATTTAACAGAAATTAATACAGATTTTCTTTGATTTTTTTAAAAATTAGGGTAAAATAAAAAAATTTATGTTTGTAGGAGCAATAAAATTTGAAATTATTATTCCGGGTAGTAAAAGTTTAAAAGACAAAAGAAAAATAATTCAATCTTTACAGGATAGAATAAAAGCAAAGTTTAATGTTTCTATTGCCGAAATAGATCATCAAGATAAATGGCAAAGGTCTATTATTGGTTTATGTTTTGTAAATAGCGCTAGAAAAGAAATAGAAAATATATCCCAAAAAATTAAAGAAGTTTTTGTTGAAAATGGAGACATTTTAATTTTAAATGAACTGAGCGAAATTT
>CAZCUO010000053.1:0-6719 GCA_964502135.1 uncultured bacterium | reverse complement strand
ATTTACCAAAAAGGAAAAAAACAATATTAGTATAATTTTTTTTAAAACTATTTTCATTTTAATTTCTATGTAAAATTTTTACTTTTTTAAAATTTCTTTAATTTTTTTATATTTTTGAGAGATAACAGCAAAAAATGAACTTTCTGGAAACTTATTTTTTAATTTATCCCACCAGTTAAATGCTTCATTAAAGTCCTTTTTAATATAATAAATATACCCTAAAAAAAATAAACTTTTTTCTTTAATTGAATTTTCTCCTATTAACTCTGCCTTTTTTAAAAAAAATACTGCATTATCAAAATTTTTTTCATTAAAGTTTAAAATCCCCAATTTGAAATAAATTTCAGATATTTTATTATTCTCTGAAAATTCAATTAAAATATCATTTAAATTTTTTTCTGCTTCATCCCATTTTTCAAGAAAAATATAATTGTTTGCTTTTTCATATAAAACATTAAATTTCAATTCATAATCTTGTTTACAATCAATGCTATTTAAAATTTCTATAGATTTTTCTATATTACCTCTGCTCTTTTCAATTTTTGCAATTTGAAATTTTGCCCACTGAAAAAATTTCTCATTTTCTTTTAGTTGATTATAGTAATTTTCAGCAGTTTCATATTCTCCTAAATTAAAATAACAATCTCCAATCTTAAGTATTGAATCAAAATAAATTTCGCCATCACCCTCTTCAATAACTTTCTCAAAATATTCTTTTGCCTTTTTAAAATTATTTTTTTCAAACTCAATAATTCCAAGATAATAATTTGACCATAGAAGTAAAAATTTATCTTCAAATTCACTTAAAATCAAGTTAAACTTATTTTCTGCCTCTTCATAATTTCTATTTTTAAAATAAGAAATCCCATCTTCAAGAAATTTCATTCCTATTTGTTTTTTAATCTCTAAGTTTTCTCCAAATTTATCTTTAAATTCTTTATAATATTTTAAAGCACAATCAGTGTGGTTTATTTTTAGATTGGTAATTATTAAAAAAAGATAAGATTCTTTCAAATATTGCGATAGGGGAAACCTTTTGATAATTATTTCAAATTTCTCTATTGCAGAATTGTAATTACCAAGATTTAAAAGATTATATCCATAAGTTAAATAGGCATAATCTAAAAATTCCTTCTTCCTTGCAATATAATCTTCTAAATATTTATTTGATAATTTAAACTCTCCTTTTTTAGAAGATTCAATTGCAAGTTTAAGAAAGTTTTTACCGGTTTCCCCTATCGCAGATATTGTTAGGAGAAGATACAAAATTACTTTTTTCTTCAACATTACTTATCCGTCAATTTTATAATTTTACAACATTAACTGCCTGAAGACCTTTTTCTCTTTTAACAACTTCAAATTCAACCACGTCACCTTCATTTAGCGTCTTATAACCTTGTCCAACAATTGAAGTGTAATGAACAAATACATCTTCTCCATTTTCTCTTTCTATGAAGCCGAATCCTTTCTTGTTGTTAAACCATTTAACTTTACCTTTTTCTTTTGCCATTATTTCACCTCCTTTCCTCATCCCAGAAAATTTAAAAGATTATACTTTTAAAATTCTGGGGTATTTTAAAAATTTAATTGGTAGGGATCAAACCTACTTCTTTTTAAACTTCAAACTTCTTCTATAAAATCCTCCTATTCTTCAATTTTTAAAAATATTAAATTATTTTTATAATTCTGTCAAATCTAAATGTTCTTTCTTCATTTCTCAAATAACAAAATGCTTTTACATATTTTACACCATTTTCTTCAATTACTCCAAGAGGCAAAATTTCTCTTTTAATGATTTCTTTCTTCATTTCATTTTCACTTTGTTTATTGCTTACATATATTATAATAACTTTTTCTCTTTTTTCAATTGCTTCTAAAATTTTATCATATATTTCTAAATCGTAATATATTTTATTGATTATCTGGTCTGTGTCAAATATCATCTTTTGAATTAAATCAATTTGGTATTCATCTTCTATAATCTCACAAAATAATTTAAAAATTTCAAGTGTTACTCTGGCATCATCTTCTGCTCTGTGTTTTACAAATCTTTCAATATTAAAATTTTTTGAAATATTATCTAAAGAATTACTCTCAAAATTAAAAAATCTTTTTGCAATTAAAAGAGTGTCAATAATTTTAATTTTGGGAAATGGGAAATTAGTTCTTTTAAATTCTTCTTTTAAAAAAGAAATATCAAATTTTGCATTATGACTTAATATTATTTTACCTTCCATAAAATTATAAACATTTTCAACTACATCCTTAAATTTAGGAGCATATTTAACATCCTTGCTTTTAATACCACTTATAGAATAAAATTCTTCAATTTCAGGATTTATAAGTTGAACAAATTTTTCTACAATTTCAAAATCCTTATATTTTAACAAAGCAATCTCAATAATTCTATCTACCTCAGGATTAAGTCCTGTGGTTTCAATATCCAATGCTACAATTTCTGAAATATTTATTTTCATTATCCAACAAGTTTTATATATTTTTCTGGATCCTTTTCAAATTTTTCTTTACATCTTGGACTACAGAAATAATAAATTTTGCCATCCTTTTCAACAAAATTTTTTGTTTCTTTCTCAAGCCATTTTCTACAAACCACATCTTTATATTTTTTCTTTACCATTTTTTTCTCCTCTTATATAAATATTATTTGAAAAAATCCAGTTCTTATTTTCTAAATAAACTTCAACTCTATAATTCCCTTCATTTTCAATTTTATATTCTTCCTCAAAAATTTCTTTTTCCATTATAACTTCTCCATTTCTTATCAGTTTTGTTTTTGCTAAAATTGGATTTTTTATTAATATTATATCACCAATTTTACCTTCTTCTCCACAAAAATACTTTCCTTCTCTTTCTCCAAAATAAAAACCCTTACTATCTTTTAAAAAATCATTTGAAAAAAATAAATTTCCGTTTCTAATTGCATTTAATATCTTCATTTTGTCAATTTTAAAATTTCCAGTCAATTTCTCTCTTAAATATATATGGTTCCTTAATGTTTTAAAAGTTTTTTTATAAGAAAAAACATTTCTAAAATCAAAAATTTTTAAATAAAATGGTAAAGAATGAATATCAAGACCTGCAAAACCAACAATTTTTCTTTTTAAATTTAAAATATCCCATTTTCTCAAAATTTTTTCATCGGGAACACTCACATTATAAGGGAAAAATAGATATCTCACAGGCATATTATAAACTTTTGTTTTATCAGCCCAATTAAAAAGCAAAGACCATATCTCAATTCCATCAAATTTTTCATTCCATTTCTGCCATATATATTTTTTTTTCACAAAGAAAAGGCGATGTTTTCCGTAAGGATGAGCAACTAATTTTATAATATTTTCGTTATTTTCAAAAATATTTTCTTCTATCCAATCATTCTTTCCAATTAAAATTAAATGGTTCTTTTTCCTTTCATCAAATTCTTCTGCATGAATAACACAAACATTTTTATAATATCCTTCTAAATCAAATAAAAATTTATATTTTGCTTTCTTTTTCTTTGGGGTATGCGATGTCAAAATAATAAAATCAATTTTTGCTTTTTCACTATCTTTTAATATCTTTTCAAAACATTTTTTCCAGTTTTTTATTGAAAAATGAACATGAATAACTCCACAAATTTCATTATATATTGACAAATTGCCCATTTAAATTGTATTATAACATATATTATTAATTAAGGCCCCATCGTCTAATGGTTAGGACAGATGGTTCTCAGCCATCAGGCACGGGTTCGAATCCCGTTGGGGCTACTTACAACTGGATATTGCTCAAAAATATTCGGAAAAAGGAGGGAATATGAAAGAGATATTAAAAATTAATGCAGAAAGAGTTAGAGATTTTCTTGTAGAATTTTTAAGAGATGAATTTAAAAAAGCAAATTTTCAAAATGCTATTTTTGGTATGTCTGGAGGACTTGATTCAACAGTTGTTGGTTATCTCTGTAAACTTGCTTTTGGGAGAACAAATACTTATGGAATAATTCTTCCTTACAAAACCACACCAAAAATATCTGTTGACCATGCATATCTTGTAGGAAGAACGCTTGGAATAAGATATTTAAGATTTAATGTAACTCCTCAAATAGATTATTATTTTAAAAATTTCCCCCAAGCAGATAAAATAAGAATTGGTAATAAAATAGCAAGAGAAAGAATGAGTATCCTTTACGACCTTTCAAATCATTTTAATGGGTTAGTTGTTGGTTCAAGTAATAAAAGTGAAATATATCTTGGTTATGGAACAATTTTTGGAGACCTTGCATGGCTTATAAATCCACTTGGAGACCTTTTTAAAACAGAAGTATATCAACTTGCAGAATTTCTTGGTGTTCCAAAAGAGATAATAGAAAAAAAGCCAAGTGCTGAATTATGGGAAGGCCAAACAGATGAAAATGAACTTGGTTTTACATATAAAGAAGCAGATATTGTCCTTTATTATTATGTTGAAAAAAATATGAACCCAGATGAAATTGCAAATCAAACTAAAGAAGTTAGCAAAGAAAAAATTTACAAGATAATTGAAAGGGTTAGAAATACTGATTTTAAGAGAAAACCTCCAAAGATTGCAAAAATTCCAGAAGAAGTTAAATATTCCTAAATATTACAATATTTTATTTTGACCTGGTTTAAGTTTAACCTTTAAAATTCTATGTTCTTTCCCAAAAGATTGATTTAAAAGATTAATTGTTATTTGCCTTTCAAAATCTCTACAATTGACAATTATAAGTTGCTTTACCCTTCCTTTTTTAAGCATAAGTGAAACGCCATATCCAGAAATTGTAAAAATATTTCTAAAACTTACATCTTGCCATTCTTTCGGAAATCCTACACCAATAAATAATTCTTTTCCATTATCATTGCACAATAAAGAATTTAAAGCATATACAAATGAACTATGAGATGTAAGGTATCCAAAAAGTATCCAAAATCCATCAGGTCTAACTTTTTCAGGGAATATACCATGAGTGCTTGTAAAATTAATAACATGCTTTAATCTCTCATATGTAATTTTTGGTTCTACACAGGAAAATGCTATTGCACATCTATTTTCTGTCCATGGCCAAATTAAATTTCTATATGTTCCTGAATTTGTAAGCCCCCATTCTCCCATATTATCCTTTAATGCCTCTTTTATACATTTTACAGGTATTCCTTCTGGCTGACAGAATATATGAAATGTAAATTCTGCAGAAGAAACAGGTCTTAATTTGTCTCCTTCAAATTGCAAAAGAATACCATTTTTATAGTTTCTTTTAAGTCCTTTCTTTAAACCATCAAGCACACAATAATATCTTTTGTCTATATTTTCATTTAATACTTTACTGCCATCTATATAACACTTAATTGCTTCTATAAGTGTTAAAAGGTGTGCAGTATCATTTAATCTATCAATATTTTCATCTCCTCCCTCATTTGGTTTTATGATAAGTGCTCCATTTTTTTCTATTACAAGTTCAGCAATTAGAAAATCAATAATCTCCTTTATCAATGGTAGATTCTTTTTCAGTGCCTCTTTATCACCCAGAAATCTGTATATATCAAACAACTGCATCGCTATACAACCATTATTATATTTTTCTATATTCCTTCTCTCATTTGCATCTTCAAAATATATACTTTTACCCTCCCAATTACTCATCCATGGAAAATATACTCCCGGTCTATTAAGTTGTTGGGCATATATCTTTGCAAAATTGGAAGCATAATGATAATAATCAAGTAATTTTAAAACACTCTCTTTTTGGTTAGATGTAAGAAGTGCACGACATGCAAAAAGCATATCCCAGTGGCATGTATATCCTCCTCCCTTAAAGGCACTGTATAATCCCTCTGTAATAAATCCATTGGTATTCTGTGATGCCCTGATAAGCCATAAACTCTTCCTATATATATCCTCCATCTCTTTATCAGGTATTTCTACCTTCGTCTGTGCCTGATAGTCCTGCCACTCTTTTATATGTCTTTTGTAAACCTCCTCATAACCACCTGATAACGCCTTCTTAACAATCCATTCACTCTCTATTCTATAGCCCTTTGTATGGGTATTATCCAAAAGGGAAATATATCTCTCTATTACATCTCCCTTTTTTAAGTCCTCTATCTTTATATAACTTCTCTCACCTTCTATTTCTATTTTCTTGTTTTTCCCACCTGCTCTTACCCCAATACATATACTTCCTTTTACTTCTTCAAATTCATACTCCCCAACAACAATATCTTGTTTCTTCAAAAATGAGAGTTTATATCCTTCAGGAAATTTTATCTCAAAGTTAGCACCCCAGTAATAAGGTCTTCTTCCTATAAAAATTATTACTGGTTTTTTGTCTTTATCTACCCATCTCACTTCATACCTTTCAACATAGAGGCTATCACTGGTTAAAAACGTTATTATTTTCATCTTTATAATTGTTGTTTCCACTTCTGTGTTAAGAATTGCTTTATAAGGGTCAAAAATCTGATTAAAACTACCTACCTCATAAAGTTCTCCATCATAACCAGTAATCCTGTATGGAAACTGGGGTATTGGAACCATAATCCGATTTCTTGTCCTGTGGCTTATCTTCTCCCAGCAGCAGATAGCGTTCTCATGTTGCTCAAGATGTAGATGTCCTGAATCACAGTGCATACTACCTGAATAGTCCACCATCACTGAATCAAGTCCATTACCTAAAACAAACGGAAAATACATCTTACAAG
>CAZCUO010000052.1:0-6432 GCA_964502135.1 uncultured bacterium | reverse complement strand
AACAAGGTTTAAATTCCTCTTTGGTGGATTGCAACTTATTATCACTGCTCCACTCTTGTCTCTCTCAAAACGTTTAAATTCCTCTTTGGTGGATTGCAACTAGTTCAGCAAATGTTGTGACTGTAGCGGCGCAGACGTTTAAATTCCTCTTTGGTGGATTGCAACTAATCTATATAGCTCTGCCCGTTATTGGATTGCTAAGTTTAAATTCCTCTTTGGTGGATTGCAACTTTACCCCAGAGGAAATGCAAACACTAGAAACAAGAGTTTAAATTCCTCTTTGGTGGATTGCAACCATTCTAGGAAGCCTGGCTTCTGTAGTGATAAGATGTTTAAATTCCTCTTTGGTGGATTGCAACTCCTATTTGTCTGTAATACTTTTTAGCACGACCTATGTTTAAATTCCTCTTTGGTGGATTGCAACCGCAAAAATTTTACAATAAAATTAAAAATTATAAAGTAATTTTTTATTATTTTTGCGTCAAACCTTTAGCCTTAAAAAAAATCATTTAAAAATTAATATTCACTTTTCAAAGAACTAAATTATAAAATATTGCTCGTTATATCTTCAATATAGGTCAAAATGCGTCTTTCAAAATTTCCCCCATCTGGAAAAGTATAAATTATGACACTATCTCGTGTTCTATCTACTACATTAAGTATTTCATTTTCAAGTCTTTTTAGTTTGCTGTAAGTTAACTCACCCTCAAAAACCGATTTTTGAACATGATGAAGATACTTCCTTGCTATTTTCATAACTTTTGTTAATCTTTTTTGATCCTCTTTTTCTATTAAAGATATATCATAAATTAAAATAACTTTCATATTACCACCAAACTTTTAAAGGATTATATTCTTTTTCACCTAAAAGGTGTTTGATAAGTTTATAAAGTTCTAATTTTATTAAACTTTTATATTTTATTTTTCTTTTTAATTTTCTATGAAATATCCTCTCCTCTAACAACTCATCAAAATATTTTACAAAAATCTTTCTTCCTTCTTCTTTTAAATAAGCAAAATTTAAAGCCTTTTCAAAATGCTCCTCTTTAAGTATGTTTAAATTTATTAATTTTAGAATTAACTTATCAGACAGTATTGGTTTAAAAATTTCTGCTACATCAAGAGCAAGAGAATATCTTCTTTCAAATGGTTCATGTAAATAACTAATAGTCGGATTTAAAGGTGTTTCATATATTTCCTTTAAAATTTGTGCATAAACTAAAGAATTTCCAAAAGAAATAATTGCATTAAGGGGATTTTGAGGTGGTCTTGTGCTTCTTCTTTCAAATTTCCAATTGGTTAATTTTTCAATACATTCATAGTAAATTTTTTTAACATGAGCTTCTATACTCATTAACTCATTTATACTCTTGCAATAAGAGATCCCTCTTATAAATTCACTAATTTTTTTAATTTCTTCCTCAAAACCTTCTCGTTTTTCAAAATTTCTCTTCATATTATGACAAGCACCTTCCACAAATTTTTTAGCAAGTAAAATTCTTTTATCTTTATTTAGATAATGCTCAACTTGTTTTACAATGAGATCGCCAGAAATATTATCTTCTCTTGGATAAAAGCTACCTGTATAATATCCATAGAAATTAAAGAAATGAATTACAATTTTATTTTGAGCTATAAAATTTAAAAATATAGTATTTAAGTCCATTTCTCCAAATATAAATATTTGATCTATATCATTAACAGGTAAAGGTCTTTTACCTTCAGATGTTTGAATAAAAATTGTATTCTGACTTCTTTTTATTCTACCATTTTTAAATACATAATAGTTTCTTGCCATCATGAAAAGCAAAATTCATAATAGGCACATTTTTTACAATAAGGCTTTTCTTTAACTTCCGGTAAAGTTTCAAGATTTTTAATTTCCTTTATTTGTGAGATAGCTTCTTTTATTCTTTTTTTATCATCTTCACAAAGTTCAACATCTATTTTCTTTAATAACTTTGGATAATGAATTATCCCTCTTTTTGAATTTATTCCCAATTTTTGAAGAGTATAAATATAAAATTTTGTTTGCCAAATATGGGCTTCTTCAAGTTTTCTTGATTTTTTTACCTCATTTACAATTATTTCATCACCCACTTTTATAAAATCAATTTTAGAACTTCCAATTTCTATTTCTTTAAGCTTCTCCCTTTTAAAAAATTCTTCACTTATAATTTTTCCAATCTCTACATAATCTGAAAATCTTTCAAAATCAATTCTGTGAGAAAAAAGCCATAATTTTCTTTTACAAACAATATAATATGCAACCTCAACTCCTTTTATAGTTAATGTTTCGTCAATCAATTACAGTATCCTTATTTTTTCAGAAATTTTAGAAACATATATTCCAGAAGAATAGTTCTCTAATATTTTCTTTATGTTTTCATTTAAAGTTATTTTACCTTTAATTTTATCCCACAACTTTTCAAGTTCATACTCTTTATATTTCCACATATTTTCATTTATAACATACTCAGCAATTATTTCTTTTTTAAACCAAAGCCAAGTTATATTAGTTGCTTTATTTATTTTTTCAACAATTTCTTCAACTTTATCATTATCTACAATCGGAATTGTATAAATTTCTCTAAATATCTTGTGAGCTTCATCTTTATTTTTAGAAACATAACCAGCATTAAGAATTCTTAAAGTTTCATAAAATTTTTTAAGATATTCTGAATTTTTATCATTTTTAACTTTTTCATAAAACTCAATAACTAAATTTTGTTTTTCACTTTCATTAATCTCTTTTTTATCTTTTAATTTATCTTTTAAAATTTCATAGGCTTTTTGAACTAATCCATTTTCATAAACCCTTCCTCCCCCTGATTCTCTAATTTTATTTTCTTCTTTTACGCAATATATAAAAATATTAGCCTCGTTTTTATAAAAATTTTCATACTTAAATTCTTCATCACTTCTTTTTATCTTCCCATTCATCAAATTAACTCTTCTCATTACCCTTCCCATTCTTTGAATTAATGAATCAATTGGTGCAATTTCTGTAAATAGGTAATCTGCATCAATATCAAGGGATACTTCTACAACTTGTGTTGCAACAAGTATTTTTGGGGATTTTTCATCTTCAGGTTTTGGATTTTTAAATTCTTCTTCTAATTTTCTTTCTTTTTCTTTCCTTTTATTTAAAGTAAATCTTGAATGTAAAATTTCTAAAAATCCATTAAACCCATTATTTTCGATTTTTTTATAAACTTCTTTAGCCTTTTCTACTGTATTTAAAACTACAAGAACTCTTTTGCCCTGTTTTGCTTTATTAACAATTTCTTTAATATCTTTTTCAATATCCTCTTCTTTTAATTCAATTTTATGCCTTGTTATATCTTCTTTTATTTTTATTGTTTCTTTTTCTTCTTCACCATTTTTTATTTTTCCTTTATATAAATCAATATATTTTATTTTTTTATTCTCTAATTCTTCTTTAAATTCCTCTTCAACAAATCCCGGCAATGTGGCAGTCATAAGTAAAAATTTCCCGCCAAGGAAAACAATATCTTTTATCATTTTAACAATTATAGCACATGCTCTTGGGTCGTATGCTTGAACTTCATCAATTATAAGTTTTGAATATCCCAAGGTAGCATAAATTTTTTCATATCCAGGATATTTCAAAGCAGAAGGAAAAATTTGGTCCCCTGTTGAGATGTTTACTGGTAAAGAAAAATGTTTTGAAATCTCTATAATTTTAGGAATTTCTCCCTCTTCTTCAGTACTTTTTGAAGTTTCCCATTTTTCAACAATATATAAATCAGCATCAGAATGTAAAAGCCCTACATTTCCATTTATGAATGGGTCTTCATCTTCACTTTTATTCTTATTAAAATAATTGCAAGCCCTGTCAAATATTTGATTTGTTGCGACTCTTAAGGGTAGTGTATAAAAGAATTTTTCATCTTCTGCCCATAAAAAAGCCAATTCTGTTTTACCAATGCCTGTTGGAGCAATTAGGATAATATTTTGATCTTTTAATTTAAGATATTCTTTTTGCCAGAAGTTTTCACCAAATTTCTGACTAAAATTGTTCGTTAAATTGTATTTTGGAATCTCTTTTTCTATTTCAAAATCTAAATTTTCTTTTTCACAAAATGAGGCAAAATGATCAATCCGCATTAAAAACCCAGAAAGAAAAATCCATAATTTTAAATCGATTTTCTGCTCTAATTCTGCTTTCAATCTTTCAGGGAAAAAATACAGAGTATATGGAGGAATTATTCCTGCACTAATTAAATTACCCCCTTCTTTTATATGCTGTGCAAGGTGTTCATCAAAGGATATTAAATCTTCTGCTTTTTGATCATCTATTTTAAAACCTTTAAAATGTTCCTTAAGTATATTTGCTAAAACTTCTCTATTTCCATTTTCAAATAACTTTTCACATACTTTTTTTAGATCATTATTTATATGTAATAAATATTCCTCTTCATCTTTTCTCCAGTGATGAAGGGCGATAGAGGAAAGAAAAACCCCATACAAAGATTCATCGTTTTGACATATTTCTCTTACTTTGTCTTTATTTATGAAAAATAAGGAAAAGATGTTATGTCTTATATTAGGAAAATCTTTTGAATCAAGGTGAAAATCTTTGTTTCCAATATTTTCCTGAAATTTAGGAGAGACTTTCCCAAGGTCATGAAAAAAACTTGCATACTTTAGTAATTTAAATAAATCATCTTTCTTTATCCCACCTATTTTTTTTGGTAGTTTTTCATAAAATTTTTCAAGATTATTTAATAAATCTTCTGTATGCTGTCTTAAAGTTATTACGTTTCCATCTTTCAGCTTTTTTGCCCATATTTCTATCATTTCAATCCTCCGGATAAATCATTTTTGCAAAAAATAAAGGAACATTTTCTTCGTCATCATAAATAAGTTCAAATGGTTTCCCAAAATAGAGAGGAAAAGAACCACCCTCAAAAAGCTTGACAGGAATGTGCTCAAAATTTCTTATCCCTTTAACGATTTTATAAAAGGCAGTTATTAAATGATAGCTTCCTTGAATGTTATTAAAAAATTCTTTGTAATTACTATCCTTTAAATTATCTTCTAAATATTCCTTTCCTTTCTCTGGGTCAACAAGCCAGGTAAAATCGTAATTTTTTAGTTTTCCATAAAGCGGCTTTTTTTCATCTTTTATGTCAACGATTTTTATCTCTTCAAAAACAACCATGTCCTCTGCTCTTCCAAGATGTATCAGATAAATTCTTCGTTGGGGATTGTTAAAAGCAACTTCTATTTCCTTAAGAAATTTTTCGTCTGTGTGTTTTATATAAATTAACAGTCTTACATTTTCTAATACATCAATTCTTGTTGGAATTTGACCGCCTGGATGTTCTGGAAGTTGATCAATAAATCTATTTTCTGGGAAACCAAATTTTCTGATATGTGCATCTTTGTTTAAACTTCGAAACCATACATATTCTCTGGTTAAAGATTCATATTTTCCGTAAATTGCAAGAGATAATTTATTTTTAAGTTTTTTAAATTTTTCATTTTCTTGATCTTTTATTCCTAAAACATTACAAATTAAACCAATAACTGTTGAATAAGGTGGTATTGGATAAGTATGTCTTCTTGCAAAGGTAAAAGGTATTCTATAGTGGGCTGTTGGCTGATAAATTTTTAATTTGAGGATTTTCATTTTTGCACCTTATTTTTATAAAAGTTTCTATTAAATTTCTATTTAGAACCTTTTCAAATTCTTTTAGCCATTTCAAAATATATTTTTCATCAATTTTCTTGTTTTTAATTAATATGTATTTCAAGTCTTCTATGTCTCTTTCTCTCCCACTTATTATTTTGTGAATTATAAGATCTTCAACAGAGATATAATTAACATCAACGCCTTTTATATTTATCTTTTTAACTCTATTTAACGCTTCTTTTTCGTATTCAGAAAATGAGAAAATTAGGTCTATTCTTAATTCTGTTTTTTCATCAAGAAGTGGCAAAACCATAGTTTCTTTTACGAAATTATGAGGGTCTTGAGGTAAAATTTTTAATTTCAGTTTTTTGGCAATTTTTAAAACATCGTCTAATTTATCAGGGGGTATACTAAGAGTTATATCTATGTCTTTTGTTAATCTTGGTTCTCCATAAATTAAAACTGCTTGCACTCCAGTAATCATATAATCAATTTTACTCTTTAAAAACTCGCTTGCTATTTTTTTAATTAATGTTTTTAATCCCATTTATCGCCTTCGCATACCTTACATCTTTTTCTATCTCTTTTTCCCAGTCATCCTGGGAGAATTTACCCATTTGGACAGCAAATTTCAGGAGTTCTTCAAAAATACGAAAATTTTTTTCTATATCAATTCCTTCTTTTTTAATCAGTTCTCTTTCAAACTCTTCAAGTAATTTTCTATTTTTAATCATATTTTGGCAAATTCCTTTATAAAGAAATTTTTTATT
>CAZCUO010000051.1:0-12185 GCA_964502135.1 uncultured bacterium | reverse complement strand
AATTATATACCTGCTGATAAAATTCTTTTTGGAAGTCATACACCATTTTTATACACAGAATCTCAGATCGCAAAAATTGAATATGCAGAAGTTAAGAAAGAAGAGATAGAAAAAATAAAATATAGAAACATCTTAGAACTTCAAAATGAACTTTAAAATTTTACTTTTACCAAAATTTTTTATATAATTTCAAAACTATGAAAAATTATTTTCAAGATATATGGAAAAAGATTGAGAATTACTGGGTAGAAAAAGGGTGTCTTTTATGGCATCCTTATAACATTGAAGTTGGTGCAGGAACATTGAATCCAGCAACTTTTTTTGGTATTATTGGGAATAAAAAATGGAATGTAGTTTATATTGAACCATCTGTAAGACCTTGTGATGGAAGATATGGTGAAAATCCAGTTCGGTTATATCTTCATCATCAAATTCAAGTAATAATGAAACCTATCCCTTCAGATATACAAAAAATTTATTTAAAAAGTTTAGAATATATTGGAATAAAAGTAAAAGAGCATGATATAAGATTTATTGAGGATAATTGGGAAGCGCCGACTTTAGGTGCATGGGGTGTAGGATGGGAAGTTTGGATTGATGGACTTGAAATAACACAATTTACATATATGCAACAGGCGGGAGGAATAGATTTAATTCCACCAGCAGTAGAAATAACATATGGACTTGACAGAATTGTTAATTTCTTACAGAATGAGAGCAATGTTTTTAACTTATACTGGAATAAAGAAGTGAAATTTGGAGATATACAAAGAGAAAGAGAGAAAGAATATTCAATTTATTCCTTTGAAATTGCAGATACATCTCTTTTATTTGAAATTTTTGATAAGTTTGAAAAGGAGGTAGAAAGAATTTTAGATAAGGGTTTAATTTATCCAGCATATGATTACATTTTAAAACTTTCCCATATTTTTAATTTACTTGATTCAAGAAAAGCAATAAGTGTAAGTGAAAGAGTTAGATATATACAGAGAGTTAGACGGTTGGCAAATAGATGTGCTTCTCTTTACTTAGAAAAAGGAAAGGGTATAATATAAAAATAATTATAGCCGGGATGATGGAACCGAGCCCCTGTAGTAAGCCTAGATTAGCAAGGAAGGTATAGCAAGGGGCGAGCTGGTGCGAGTAAAACATAGGCAAAAAAGTAATTAGGGTAACAAAAAACAAAGGAAAATTAAAAAACATAGGCACTGAGCACAACTGAAACGAATATAGGAATTGATGTATAATATAATAAACAAGTGAAACAAAGGAAATTAGTATAGCCGGGATGGTGGAATTGGCAGACACGTACGTTTGAGGGGCGTATGGCGAAAGCCGTGGGGGTTCGAGTCCCCCTCCCGGCAATTAGAAAAACAGAAGAACAATTGAAAACTTAGGTATAGAGAGAAAAGGAAAACCCACGGCTTAAAGGGGTTATAGGGGAAAGAAATTTCCCCTATGCTTTTTGTCGTGGGGGGAGAACTATTTCAGGAAGGGGGAAACACCCCCTCCTGAGATAAAGCCGTGGGGGTTCGAGTCCCCCTCCCGGCATTTTTTTATGATAAAAGTAAAATAAATTCTTAAAAGATGAAAATTATTAGAAGAACTAAATTATATGAAGGGTCTTGTGAATGGGAAAAAGATGGAGTTTTTAATCCTGGAGTTATAATTGAAAATAATCAAATTCATATAATTTATAGAGCAGTGAGATATGATAATTATTCAAGACTTGGATATTTAAAATTGAATTCTGGAGAAGAAATAGAAAAATATGAATACCCAATAATCATTCCAACAGAAGATTATGAAAAATTTGGTGTTGAAGATCCACGAATAACAAAAATTGAAGGGAAATATTTACTTACTTATACTGCGTATGATGGAAAAAATGCACGAATAGCAGTTGCAGAATCAGAAAATTTACTAAATTTTAAAAAACTTGGAATTATAAGTCCAAATTTAACATTTCTTGAAGCATTAAATATTGTGAAAACAGAAAGATATAAAGATTTTTGGAAACAACAGATTAAAGAGAAGGGAGAAAATATAATAATATGGGATAAAGATGGCTGTCTTTTTCCAGAAAAAATAAATGGTAAATATGCTCTTTTACATAGAATTGAACCTGATATTCAAATTGTATATTTTGAAGATTTTTTTGAGTTGAAACACAAAGATTTCTGGGAGGAATATTTTAGAAGACTTGAAGAAAAAATAGTAATGCAGCCAAAATATAAATGGGAAGAAGCCAAAATAGGTGCTGGTGCTCCTCCAATAAAAACTGAATTTGGATGGTTATTATTATATCATGGAGTTGACAGAAATAGAGTATATAGAGCAGGACTTTCATTACTTGATCTTGAAAATCCTACTATAGAAATTGCAAGATTACCATTTCCTCTTTTTGAACCTTATTATGAATGGGAAAAAAATGGAAATGTTCCAAATGTAGTTTTTCCTACAGGTGCTTTTATAAAAGAAGAGTTCCTTTGTATTTTTTATGGATGTGCTGACAAAAGGATAGGATTTGCTGAAATTGAATTAAAGGAAATAAAAAAATTATTAAAAAGGATTTAAAAATTAAAGATAAAACACCTATTTGGGAGGACATTTTAATAATCTTATCAATTTTTTCTTTATGGCCCACAATATTAAGAAAAGAAAACTTTTTGACAAGAATTATAATGCTAAGTTTTCTCTGTGTTCTTATATGGATATTAACTAAGAGAATAAAAAGAATTAAAAAAATTTAACATGAGATATTTATTGGGAGTTGTGTTTTTATTAATAGTTTTTACAGGGTGTGAAAAAAAAGATATATGGAAAGAAAAAGTTAAAAAAGGAGATTATTATTTTGTAAATAAAAACATTGATATGGCACTGAAATACTGGATAGAATCCTTGAAAATAAAAAATGACCCATTAACATATGAAAAAATTGTTGTCTCTTTGATAATAAAAAATGATTTAAAAGAGGCTAAAAGATATGCTCTTATTGGTTTGACATACTTCAATGATTGTGATAATCTTTTATTCAATTTAGGTATTATAGAGTTTTATCTTGGTGAATATGAAAATGCTTTAAAAAGAATGGATAATTTAATATTAAGGAATAAATTTTATCCTGATGCACATTATTTAAAAGGTTTAATATACCAAAAATTGGGTAAAGTTGAAGAAGCAAAAAAAGAATTTATAAAAGAAATAAATGTAAATCCAGGCTCAAGAAAATCATGGCAAAAACTAAAGGAGTTAAAAAATGAAAAATAAGTTTCTTTTCTTTTTCGTTCTTTATTTTTACATCCTTTCCTTTTCCCAAAATTCTATTACCTATATAAAATTCTTTTCTTCTCTTAAATCAAGATTTCCTGGAAGTGAAGGCCATAAAATTGCGGCTGATTTTATTGAGAAAAAATTTAGAGAAATAGGACTTAAGAATGTAAAAAGAGAAGAATTTAAAGTAACTGTTCCTGTAGAAAAATATGCATATATTGAATATGAGGGGAATAGAATTAATATAAATTGTCTTTGGCCAAATCTTGTTAAAACCTCAACTTTACCACCCGAAGGAATTGAAGGAAAGTTAATTTATGCAAAAAAAGGGGATTTAAGATTTATTGAAGGCAATGATATAAAAGGGAATATAATTGTTATGGATTTTGATTCAGATTCAAATTGGATAAATTTAGCAATGCTTGGAGCAAAATGCTTTATTTTTGTGAACAGAGGGGAAATAACAAGAGACGAAGCCGAAAGAAAATTTCTTTCTGTTCCTGTGGATGTTCCAAGATTTTACACAGATAATGAAAAAGTGATTGAAATTGCAAAAAATCAAAAACAAGTAAAAATATATGCAAGAATGGATTGGGAAAAAATTAGTGATTGGAATATTTATGGATATATTGAAGGAAGGGATAAAAAACTTAAAGATGAATTAATTGTTTTAAGTTCTTATTATGATAGTATAAGTGTGGTTCCTTCCATATCTCCTGGTGCAACTTCTTCTTGTGGAATATCAATTTTAATTGAAATTGCTGAATATTTTATCAATAATCCACCAAAAAGAAGTATTCTTTTTCTTGCAACATCTTCTCATTTTTTAAGTATGAAAGGGATTGATACTTTTATCCAAAAACATTGCAGAAATGAGAAACCTTTTTCTGAAAGAATAAAAAAAGAAGATAAAATTGATGTGGCCTTATTTATTGGGCTTGATATTTCAGATAAGTCAGAACAAATAGGTATATGGCATAATTCTTATGAATTCTACTATCAAAGATTTTTTGCACCAATTGGTAAAAAATTTATGGAATATTCAGAAAAAATTAGCAAAATTTTAAACTTTCCTAAAAGCCCTCTTGTAAATGGAATAAGCCCTGAAAAAGGAATTGTATGGGATACATTTTTGCCGGAAAAAATAAGAACAGATGGAGAATATATGATAATTTCTGCAAATCCAGCAATATCACTTATAACTGTTAATGATGGAAGATGGAAAGTAGATACACCTGTTGATATATTTGAAAATTTAAATTTAAATAATATTCAAAAACAAGTCCAATTTCTTAAATATCTTCTTTCCATGGCTATTAATGATGAAGACCTTTTTTACCAAAGTGAATTAAAATTAAAAGATAATATGGCAACATTAAAAACAAAGGTAGTTACATTTAATCCAAAGAAAAGTTTTGTTCCAAATGAACCAGTAAGCAATGCCATTGTTATACCGCGATTGTATAGAATTTATCCTCTTCTTGACTTCAAAAAAACATATATAGGAGTTAGGGGACACCTTATTGAATTGACAGATGAAAATGGTATAGCAGAATTTTCAAGATTGATATTAAATCAACCTGATGGAATATTTTTAAGTGCTTTTTATATAAATCCTGAAAATGGAGAAATTACACTTGCAACCGATTATGGAGTAAATGGAGATCAACAATATCCTACTTCATTTCCTATGGATACAAGAGAAAAAGAAAGATTAACAGTTCTTTTTAAATGTAAACAGATTTCACTATTTGGACTAATTGATCCTCAGTATTTAATTCCGATAAATACAATAAATATCTTTGACATTTCTAACAGTCTTCCAGATGCTTATGGTTATTTTTTGCCTTATCCCAAACATTTACCCTTTACATGGTCTTCTTATTCAGAACCCGTAGGAGTTGCTTTTGCGAAGGAAAATACAAGAATTAAAATTCTTGGTGAAACTGGGCCACTTGGGAAAAGGTTACTCCTTTTAAATTCAAAAGAAACACTCTCAAATAAAGAATGGGCAGAAGGACTCGGTTTTCCTGTCAATGAGATTTCAGCAATTTATGATACACCTTATCAAGCAGCAAAAGATATGATAATACTTAATAATTTTAGAAGATATAATTTTGAAAAATATGGTATAAAAAATGAAAGACTTATTAAATTACAAAAAAAATCCCAAGAATTATTAAAAAATGCAGAAAAAGCACGTGAAGAAAAAAAATGGTATGAATTTTTAAAATACTCACGACAATCACAAAGTATTGAAGCAAGAGCATATCCAGATGTGAAAAATACAGCAAATGATGTTGTTAAAGGAGTAATTTTTTATTTTATAATACTTTTACCCTTTGCTTATTTTTGTGAAAGATTATTTTTTGGTTTTGCAAAAATTGAGAAAAGAATAATTGGTGTCTTTGGAATTTTTCTTTTAATTTATTGGATAATGAGATATGTGCATCCTGCCTTTAAACTTACAAATGCTCCAGAAGTAATACTTTTATCATTTATTGTTTTTGCTCTTTCAGGTATAGTAATTTCTATTGTTGCAGGAAAATTTGAAGAACAGATGCAAAGGATGAAAAAAGAAACTTCAAAAGTATATCAAACAGATGTTGGAAGAATAACAGCAACAGGAACTGCTTTTTCTCTTGGTGTTGCAAATATGAAAAGAAGAAAAATGAGAACAACTTTAACTTCCATAACTTTAATTCTTCTTACATTTACTGTTCTTTCATTTACATCAATTAAATCATATTTAAAATTTAATCAAATTTTAAGGCCAAATAAACCTGTATATACTGGATTACTTTTAAGAGATAGAAATTGGGCACCATTGCAGGAAATATCATTAGAATATACTGAAAATGAATTCTCAGACAAAGGTATAATTTCTCCAAGAAGTTGGTTAATATTGGAAACTCTCGGGAGTAAAACATCTATTGAGATTAAATATAACGATAAATCTTTCTTTTCAACAGGAATTCTTGGTCTAACTCCTTATGAAAAGGAGATTTTACCTGTAAAGGAAACAATTTTATATGGAAGTTGGTTTGAAGAAGAAAAAGAAGATAGTGTATTAATTTCTGATAAGATTGCAAAAGAATTAGGAATTAAAAATATAGATGTAGGAAAGGCAAAAATTGAAATTTATGGAAAAGAATTTATTGTTAAAGGCATTTTTGACAGTAAAAAATTTAATGAAATAAAAGACCTTGATGATGAGAGAATAACACCAGTAGATTTTTCAACTTTACCTGAAAAAGAAATAACTCAAATGAAAATGGAAAAATCTGCACAAATTTTTACATCACAAATTCAGTTAAGGTCATTTACCCATAATGAAGCAGAAAACATAGTCATTATTCCATTTAAAAAAGTTATAAGTTTAAAAGGAACTTTACATTCAATAGCAGTGAAATTTACAGATCCTTCAAAAAATCCAAAATTACTTGTTGAAGAATTTATAACAAAATTGGCAGGAATTGTATTTGCAGGATTTGATGGTAAAACATTTGTTTATAGTAGTATTGGTTTAACCTCTTTTGGAGGTATAAGTAATATTTTAATTCCAATTTTAATTGCATCTTTAATTGTTCTTAATACAATGCTTGGTTCAGTTTATGAAAGGATAAGAGAAATTGGAACTTATAGTGCTGTTGGCCTTGCACCAGTACATATTGCATCTTTATTTTTTGCAGAATCTCTTGTATATGCTATTCTTGGAGCAGTTGGGGGGTATCTTTTAGGTCAAATTATTTTAAAAATACTTCTTACAACAGGACTTCTAAAAGGACTTGTTTTAAATTATTCTTCTCTTTCTGCTGTTTTGGCCACAATTATTATAGTTATGACTGTTTTACTCTCAACATTATATCCAGCAAGAAAAGCATCTCAAATGGCAGTTCCAGATGTTACAAGAAAATGGATTTTGCCTGAACCCAAAGGAGATAATTGGGAATTTGAATTCCCGTTTACAGTGAGTGAGATTGAAGTTTTAGGTCTTGCCACATTTTTAACAGAATACTTTAATACCTTTCAAGATGTTTCCCTTGGTAATTTCTATACAAATGGTGCAAATTTAAATTACGAAAAACTTGTTTCTGGTAAAAACAAATATATTATTGAAACAACTATATGGCTTGCTCCTTTTGACCTTGGCGTAAGTCAAGAATTTAAAATGATTTTTGAGCCTCTTGGAGAATACAATTTCTTTACAATAAATCTTTACATGAAAAGAACTAGCGGAGAATCAGGCGATTGGAAGAGGCTTAATAGAAGATTTCTTGATGGAATAAGAAAACAATTTTTAATTTGGAGAACTGTAAGTTCTGAAATAAAGAAAGATTATGAATTACAAGGTAAAAAAATGCTTGGTTTAGGAGAAGGGGAGGAATAAATGGATAAAATGAAAAATATAGAATTTGAACCTGAAATAACTGAGAGTTTTGAAGAAGGTTTTAATTTCAGAACTGTTCTTGCTGCTTTATTTATCGGTTTTATTATGCTTCCAGGTTCAATATATCTTGGGCTTATCACAGGTGGTGGACTTGGAGGGGCTGCACAATGGGTTACTGTTATACTTCTTGTAGAAATAGCAAAAAGGTCTTTTGTTCAATTAAAAAAACAGGAAATTTATATTGTATATATTCTCGCTTCCTCACTTGTTTCTGCAGGTCTCATACTTGGAACAGGATTTCTTGTGTTACAGGGCGGTGCCTTTTCTGATTTAATTTGGAAACAATATCTTGTTCAATCACCATATGCTGAATCTTTTGGCCTTACACCTCATATTCCAAGATGGGCTGTGCCTCCGCCAAATTCAGATGCAATTTTAAAAAGAACTTTTTTCCACAGAGATTGGTTAATTCCAATTATATTGGTAATTGTGCATAATGTATTGTATAGAATAAATATGTTTTCTCTTGGATATGCTCTTTTTAGAATAACAAGTGATTATGAAAAATTACCATTTCCAATGGCTCCAGTTGCTTCTGAAGGTGCAACTTCACTTGCAGAAGTAAGTGCCAAAAAAGAGAGTTGGAGGTGGAGAGTTTTTAGTATTTCTGCAATGATAGGTATAATATTTGGTGCTTTTTATGTAGTCATTCCAACAATAACTGGACTTTTAATGACAAACCCTTTACAACTATTTCCAATTCCTTGGGTAGACTTTACAACACAAATTGAAAATATTCTTCCTTCTGGACTTTTTGGATTTGCAACCGATATTGGTGCTATTTTTACAGGATTTGTTTTACCTTTCTGGGTGGTTGTTGGAACTTTTATTTCTTCGTTTTTATGCCAAACAATTGGGAATCCCATTCTATATAAAATTGGAATTATTAAAAACTGGCAACCTGGAATGACAGCAATTCCTACAAATGTAGTAAACACCATGGATTTTTGGATAAATGTAACTATTGGAAGTGGAATTGTAGTTGGCCTTATTGGTTTATATAAAACAATAACTTCGTTCAAAAGTAAATTTGAGAAAATAGAAAGAAAGATACCCGAAAGAAGAGGTGATTATCCTATTCCTATTGCACTTTTGATTTGGTTTTTATCCACAGTAATATATATAATAATATGTCATATTCTTGTTCCAAAATTCCCTGTCATTCTTTTTATATTTTTTGGTTTCTTTTTGACACCATTTTTAAGTTATACTTCTGCAAGAATGTTTGGTATTACAGGAGTTGCAAGTGGTGTGGCATTTCCATATGTTAGAGAAGCAACATTTATTTTAAGTGGATATAAAGGCGCTGAAATATGGTTTGCTCCTATTCCTTATTTTAATCATGGACATCTTGCGCAGTCATTTAAACAACTGGAACTAACAAGAACTAAATTTACTTCATGGTATAAAGCAGAATTTACAGCACTTGGAATTATGCTTTTTTGTAGTTTCCTTTTCTGGTCAATAATATGGAGAATGGCACCAATTCCATCTTCAACATATCCATTTGCTCAAAAGATGTGGCCAATGAGTGCGATATTCAATGCATTATGGGCCACAAGCACACTTGAAGGTGGTGCAAAGTGGATGATTGAAGCAATAAAATTAAAATCAATTTTATTTGCTACAGGTGTTATATATTTAATTTATGGTTTAATTTCTATTTCAAAAATTCCAATTTCATTTTTCTATGGACTTATAGGAGGAATAGTTACATTACCTCATTATGCATTTCCTATGTTAATTGGAGCACTTCTTGGTAGATTTTATATGTCTAAAAAAATTGGACCTAACTGGCAGAAATATAGACCTATAATTCTTGCTGGATATGCTTGTGGATTTGGACTTATTGGTATGGTCTCAGTTGCAGTTGCTTTAATTGCAAAAACTATATTCCAAATTATATATTAAATTTCAAATTCATCAAGATAAGAAGGAATAATGATTTGGGAATGAGGAAATTTATCTTTTATAATTATAGAAAATTCATTTATAACTTCCTCTTCTCCATGAACTAAAAATATTTTTTCAGGTATTTTCTTAAATGAACAAAGCCATTTTATCAGTTCTTCTTTATCTGCATGAGCCGAAAAACCATCAATTTTTTCAACATGTGCTTTAACTTTATAGAAATTTCCGAGTATTCTAACCTCACTTTTTTCAAGTATTTCTCTACCAAGAGTCCCCTTTGCTTGATAACCAACAAAAACAATTGACGATTCTTTTCTCTCTATATTTGAAACAAGATGATGTTTAATTCTCCCACCTGTACACATACCACTTCCTGCCATAATGATACAACTTCCTTTTATATGATTTATCATTTTTGATTCTTCAACTGATTTTGTAAAATGTAAAAGTGGAAAATCAAAAGGAGAGATTTTTTTATTTAATAATTCTTCTGCTTCTCCATCAAGATATGAAAAATACTTTTTAAAAACCTCTGTTATTTCAATTGCCATTGGACTATCAAGAAATGTAATTAAATGGGGAATTTTATTTTCAATAAGTAATTTTTTAAGATAATAAAGAACTTCCTGTGCTCTTTCTATTGCAAAAGTTGGTATTACAATATTTCCTCCCTTTTTATTCGTCTCATTTATAATATTTTGAAGTTTTTCTTCCGCAATTTTTCTATCCTCATGTATTTTATCTCCATAGGTTGTTTCCATAATTAATATATCTGAATTCTCAATTTCTGTTGGATCTTTTAAAATAGGATTTCCAAACCTACCTATATCTCCAGAAAATAAAATTACTTTACCATTTGCAAAAATCTTTACAAAAGAAGAACCCAAAATATGTCCTGCATCATAAAATACAATTTTAACTTTTGGGGATAATTTTACTTCTTCATTGTAAGCAACACCTTCAAAAAGCGGAAAAACCTTTTCAACATCTTTGACTTCATAAAGTGGTATTTCAGGATATGGTCCTTTCCTTCCTTCTTTCTGATGTCTTTTTCTTTTCTTTTCTGCATCTTCTACCATTAATTTAGCGGAATCAAGTAATGCTATTTTGGTTATTTCTATTGTTGGTTGGGTACACAATATCTTCCCTGAAAAACCCTCTTTAACAATTTTAGGTAAATACCCTGAATGATCAAGATGGGCGTGAGTAAGTAAAATGTAATTTATTTCTCGCGGTGAAACAGGAAATGGTTCCCAATTTCTATTTTTTAATTCTCTTTCCTGAAATAATCCACAGTCAATAAGTAAATTTAAATTATCAATTTGGAGAAAAAATTTTGAGCCTGTTACATTTTTGCATGCTCCGAGAAATTTAATTTTCATAACTTCCTCCCTTTAATATTTTTGATATTTTTCATTATTGTTAATGAAATTAAAGCATGAAATAGTGAAGTTATTAAAAATGGAGTTCTTATATATAAAATTTTTCCTACATAACCACCTATAAGTGGACCAAAAGCAAATCCAAGCATGCTTATAGAAGTTACTAATCCATATGCCTTACCTAATGATTTTTCTTCTATTCTCATTTTTATAAAAGCATTTACAGCAGGAAGAATTCCAGCAACACTGCCAACGAAGAGAATTCTAAAAAATAAAAGTTGAATAAGTGTATTAGAAAAAAAATGACCCAATGATGCAATTGAAGCGAAGATAGAACAATTTATTATCATCTTTAAATATCCAGTTTTATCAGCAATATTCCCAATAATTACAGCAAAAATTCCTTCAACGATAGCAGCAATTCCAATAATTATACCTGTTATTGTATTTAATTTTTCAGTTGAAGTTATCATTTCTTTAACAACAAGTGGAAATGATGGATTTAAGATTGTGTTGCTTAATCTAACCCCGAACATAACTAATGTTGCAATCCAAATACCATTAATTTTGATTAAATTTTTAAATAAAATTTTCTCATCATTTGAATTTTTATTGAATTTTTCTTCAGCAAATAAAAAAACAAGCATTCCACCAAGAAAAATTATAATACCTCCTATTCTAAAAGCATTTCTGTACCCAAATTTATCTGCAAAAAACCCACCAATTAATGGACCAATTGAATTTCCTATTGAAACAGCGGTTTGCATCATCCCAAGAGTAAAACCGCTTTTTTCAATGGGTGCAACACTTGCAACGAGAGTTACTGAAGCTACAATTGTTCCTGTTAATGCACCTTGAAGTAACCTACAAATTAGAAGTTGTTTTACATTTTTAACAATTGACATTAAAAATAAAACTATTGTTCCACCAAACATACTTCTTATAACCATAACTTTTCTGCCATATTTATCAGCAAGGTGGCCCCATAAAGGTGAAAAGATTGTAAAAGTAAAACCAGAAGCAGATAAAATTATTCCAGCCCAGTAAGATTGTTCTGAAATTTCTCTTATCCCAAGTTCAGAAATAAAAAATGGTAAAAATGGCATAGCAAAAGAAAATCCTACAATTGATAAAATTTGTGCTACAAAAGCAGAAACAAATGTTTTTTT
>CAZCUO010000050.1:0-21440 GCA_964502135.1 uncultured bacterium | reverse complement strand
CGATCTAAAGGTTTTTTGGGCACTTGAACACATGCCTGTTTTAAAAAAATTAAGAGATGTATATTCAAAAAATAAAATTTTTTCTGGATATAAAATTGGGGCATGTTTACATATAACTTCTGAAACTGCAAATCTTGTTTTAAATTTTAAAAATGCAGGTGCTGAAGTTTATCTTTGTGCTTCAAATCCATTAAGCACGCAAGATGATGTTGCTGCCTATCTTGTAAAAAAGGGAATATCTGTTTTTGGTAAAAAAGGAGAATCTTCTAAAGAATATAATAGAAATATTGAAGAAGTTGCAAAAAAAATGGTTGATTTTGTTATTGATGATGGAGGCGATCTTATAACATATCTACACAAAAATGAGAAATATAGAAAAAATGTTATTGGAGCAACAGAAGAAACAACAACAGGTGTAATTCGCTTAAAAAATTTATATAAACAGAATCTTTTAAAATTTCCTGTAATAGCAGTCAATAATGCAAAGACAAAATATTTATTTGATAATAGATATGGAACTGGCCAATCAACTATAGATGGTTTATTAAGAGCAACAAATATTTTAATTGCAGGTAAAAATGTGGTTGTATGTGGATATGGATGGTGTGGAAAAGGAATTGCTTGGAGAATAAAGGGCATGGGAGGTAAAGTAATAATAGTTGAAGTTGATCCAATAAAAGCCCTTGAGGCATGCATGGATGGTTTTTCAGTAATGCCAATGGAGCAAGCGAGTAAAATAGGTGATATTTTCATCACAGCAACAGGAAATATTTCTGTGATAACAATGAGAGAGATAAATAATATGAAAAATGGAGTTATTTTAGGTAATTCTGGGCATTTTAATGTTGAAATAGATATGGAAGAAATAAATAAAAATACTAAAAGAAAAAGGAAAATAAGAGATGGCCTTGAAGAATATACATTAAAAAATGGTAAAATAATTTATATTCTTGGAGAAGGGAGATTGCTAAATCTTACATGTGCAGAAGGCCATCCTTCAGAAGTAATGGACATGAGTTTTTCAAATCAATTTCTTTCAATAAAATATTTGAAAGAAAATCCAAATCTTGAAATAAATGTTTATAACGTTCCTGAAGAAATTGATAGACAGGTGGCAATATTTAAACTTGAAACAATGAATATAAAAATTGATAGTTTGACAGAAAAACAGAAAAGATATTTATCGTCATGGAATTTAGGGACTAGATGAAAAATTCACTTGCTGTTGGAATTACAGGTATTTTAGGGTCTGGAAAAACCACTGTTTTAAAAATCTTTAAAAAAATGGGTTTTAAAACTATTTCCTGTGATGAAATTGTGCACAGGTTATTAAATAAAAAAGATATTATAAAAAAATTTATTAAGATTCTTGGCAGTGAGGTAATTAAAAATAATAGAATAGATAGAAAAAAAACAAGGGAAATAATCTTTAATAATCCAAAAAAGAAAAGAAAAATTGAAAAAATTCTACATCCAGAAGTTTTTAAAAAAATAAAAAAAGAAATACTTGACACAAAGAAAAAAGGAGGTATAATATTTATTGAAATCCCCTTATTATTTGAAACAAAAAGCGAAAAACTTTTTGATAAAATCATGGTAGTTACAGCTTCCCGGAGTGAAATAAAAAAAAGATTGAAGGATAAATATTCGGAGGAAGAAATAAAAAATATATGGAAAAGTCAGTTACCTCTCACCTTTAAAAAGAAAAAGGCTCATTATGTTATAAATAATTCAGGTTCAATTAAAGAAACGAAAAAAAGAGTGAAAAATATATTGAAAAAATTGTTAATGGAAATTCAACACTAAAAAGGAGAAATGATGGAAGAATTAAATGTTGCTACATTAATGAAAATGAGTGTATCAAAATTACAAAAATTGGCAAAAGAGATGGAGATAAATGGAATTAGTGGATTAAGAAAAGAGGAACTTATTTATAAAATAATGGAAGCACAGGCAAAAAAGAATGGACTTTTATTTGGAGAAGGTGTTCTTGAAGTTTTACCAGATGGTTTTGGTTTTTTAAGATCACCTCATTATAACTATTTACCAAGCCCTGATGATATATATGTTTCTCCTTCCCAAATCAAAAAGTTTGGACTTAAAACAGGAGATACAGTTTCAGGCCAAATTAGGCCTCCGAAAGAAAATGAAAAATATTTTGCTCTTTTAAAAGTAGAAATGGTAAATGGAGAACCACCTGAAAATATTGCTTCAAGAGTTCCTTTTGAAGAATTAACTCCTATACATCCAAATGAAAGATTTATTTTAGAAACAACACCTAATGAAATAACAACAAGAGTAATTGATTTAATTGCACCGATAGGAAAAGGACAAAGAGGTTTAATTGTATCTCCACCAAGAGCAGGAAAAACTGTCATTTTGCAAAAAATAGCAAATGCAATTGCGACTAATAATCCAGAAGTTTATCTTATAGTTTTACTTGTTGCTGAAAGACCTGAGGAAGTCACAGAAATGAGAAGAATGGTTAAAGGAGAGGTCATAAGTGCAACTTTTGATGAATCACCTGAAAGACATGTCCAAGTAGCAGAAATAGCACTTGAAAAAGCAAAACGGCTTGTTGAACATAAAAAAGATGTAGTTATATTACTTGATAGTATTACACGACTTGCAAGAGCATATAATGTTTTAGTTCCTCATAGTGGAAAAATAATGACAGGAGGCCTTGAATCAACTGCTCTTGACAAACCAAAAAGATTTTTTGGAGCAGCAAGAAATATAGAAGAAGGAGGGAGTTTAACAATAATAGGAACTGCATTAATTGATACTGGAAGTAAAATGGATGAAGTTATATTTGAAGAATTTAAGGGAACTGGTAATATGGAAATAAATCTTGATAGAAAACTTGCTGATAGAAGAATTTTCCCCGCAATAGATATAAACAGGTCTGGAACAAGAAGAGAGGAACTTTTAATTAATCCTGAAGAACTACAATTGATATGGTTACTAAGAAAAATACTTGCTCCTTTAAACCCAATTGAAGCGATGGAGTTACTTATAAATAAAATAAAAAGCACAAAATCAAATATTGAATTATTACTAAGTTTAAAAGCACAGGCAAAAGAATACTCAAACCTTTAAAATTAAATTTTAACTATTAAATTAGTTTTTTTCTATTTTCCTTTATTTTTCATTTTATATTCCATTTTACTTTTGCCTTTGTTTTACAGAAACCATCCGGACTTTCAAAAGAAGATTGCTAAGCCTCGGGGCGTCCGGATTGTTTCTCCATAATTTAGTTTCTTATATATGCGTTTGTTTTTCCCCTTTATCCTCCATTTTACTTTTGCCTTTGTTTTACCGAAACCATCCGGACTTTCAAAAGAAGATTGCTAAGCCTCGGGGCGTCCGGATTTGAACCGGAGACCTTCCGCCCCCGAAGCGGACGCTCTTAACCTGGCTGAGCCACGCCCCGTTTATTGCGGCCAGCCCGACTTGAACGGGCAACTTTCGGGTCCGCAACCCGACGTTCTATCCAATTGAACTATGGCCGCTTATTAAAATTATACCTTCCTTTTAAAAAAATCATTACCATAAATATCAATACCAACTATTGCAGGAAAATCTTCAACATAAAGTTGATAAATTGCTTCAGGACCTAATTCTTCAAAACATAAAATTTTAATCTCTTTAACAAATTGACTTAAATATGCTCCACAACCACCATAAGTTATAAAATAAACAACTCTATATTTTTTAAACAAATTAACTATTTCATCACTTCTTTCTCCTTTACCCATTGTTGCTTTCAAACCAAATTTTAAAAGAGGTATTGTTAATTTATCCATCCTTTTACTACTTGTTGGACCAATTGACCCTACTATTTTTCCTTTTGGTGTAGGAGATGGCCCTGTGTAATAAATTAGTGCTCCTTTTAAATCAATAGGTAACTTTTCACCTTTTTCAATAATCTCAATTAATTTTTTATGTGCTTGATCTCTTGCAGTTAAAATTTTCCCACTTATAAATACTTCTTCACCTACTTTTAATTTCTCAATCTCTTTTTCTTTTTTCAGAGGGAAATAAATTTTTTTCATATTTCAAAACTCCCAATTCTATGAGCCCAACAACAAATATTAACACTTACTGGTAGCCCTGCTATATGAGTAGGAAATGTTTCAATTTTTAAATCAAGAACAGTGATATTACCTCCAAATCCGCCAGGTCCAATTCTTAAATCATTTATCCTTTTAATTATTTTATTTTCCCATTTATAATAATCTGTTTTTTGACCAATTTTTGTTAAAGCGTATTTTGATAAAATTGCTGATTTTTCAAAAGAACCTCCAATGCCAACTCCAACAAATATAGGTGGGCAAGGTAAACCTCCTGCCATTTTAATTGTTTCAATAATAAATTCCTCTATCCCCTTTCTACCATCTGAGGGATTTAACATTTTTATTCTACTTGTATTTTCTGAACCAAAACCTTTTGAAATAATTGTAATTTTAAATTTATCTCCTTCCGTTAAAAAATAGTGTATAACTGCTGGTGTATTTGTTTTTGTATTTACTCTATCTATTGGTGTAACAATTGAACTTCTTAAGTATCCTTTTTTACTTCCCTCTTCTATTCCTTTATTAATTATTTCATCCAGATTTTTATACTTACCAAATTCAATTCTAACATTAGTTCCAATTTCTACAAAAACAATAGGTAACCCTGTATCTTGGCAAATAGGAATTTTATTTTTTTTAGCAATTTTAATATTTTCAAGAATAATTTTAAGATATTTTTTAGAGTATTTCTCTTTTTCCTTATGGTATGCCTCTACAATTTTATTCTCTACTTCTTCAGGTAATTGATAATTAATTTCTACTAATTTTTCTGAAACTTTTTCAATAATCCTTTCTGAATATATATTTTTCATTTTCCCACCATATTAAATCAAAACTTGTATGATAATAAAGAACCAAATTACATAAAAAATTTATTTTTTCGCATTCACTCTTTTTTATTTTGAGAATCTCTATATCTTTTAAATCAATTCTTTTTATAAACCTTATAATTGAATTTATTTTACCTGAGATTTTAATACAATCAAATTCTCTCTTCCCGCATTCACCACAAATAACACCACCCATTTTAGGATTGAAGAAATATATTTTTTTATTACTATTACATTTGCTGCATATGTCTGTTTTTATACCATATCCAAGAGTTTCAATAAATTTAATTTTAAATCCCAAAAAAACAAGATATGGTTTTTTCGTATATTTTAATACTTCCTTTGAGCCAAAAATTAATGAAAAAATTTTCTCTTCAATCTGATTTTCTGGAACAAAAAGGTCTATAAGTTTTAAAATCCACAAAAATACTCTAAACTCACTTTTCTTTTCAAAATTTAAAAAATCAATCAAAGTAGGAGAGGTAAAAAGATTCAAACCTGTTTTTCTTTTATAAACAAAAAGATAAATGTAAGACCCTTCTGAAAATGTTAAAGGTGGAATCTTACTTTTTTGACTTCTTACACCTTTCAAAACTCCTTTAATTTTTCCAAATTCTCTTGTAAATAAAGTAAGAATTACACTCGTTTCTCTAAAATTAATTTTATCTAAAACAAAAGCATCAGTTTTTATTGGAGGCATTGTAAGGAGTAAAAAGCCCCATTGAAAAAACAAGTTTTATTGCATCCTCAATAGAAATATTTAAAATCTCTACTTCATTTTTTGGTAATATTAAAACAATTCCAGTACTTATATTGGGAACAGTAGGAATAAATATACAGAAATCATTACCAAATTCTCCTGTAATGAATCCTATTGTATATCCGTTCTGAAATTTGATTTTTACTACACCTTTAAATATATTTTCTTTTTTTTCGGTTATTTTTAAGACAATACTTTTAACAAATTTAAATATTTTGTTTAAAAATGGAATATTTTCAAGTAAATCTTCAACAAACCTTAAAATTTTCTTTCCAAAAAAGTTATTAGCAAGAAAGCCGATAAAAAAAATGAGTAAAATGAGGGAAAAGAAACCAATTCCAGGAATATATATATCTGGAAGAAATTTCTTAAAAAAATTACCAAGAATATTTTCAAGGAAAATAAAAATTCTAAAAAGAACCCATATTGAAATTGAAACTGGAACTATAAATATAATCCCAGAAATAAAATGTTTTTTTAATGTTTTCATACTATTTCTTCCAAAAAATTTGAAAAAACAATATTGTTATAATTATCCCAATAACACCACCAACAATCACCTCTTCAATTTTATGTATTTTTTTCATTATTCTACTTTGAGCAACCCATATGGAAAGTAATAAAACGAGAAATGATATTACAGGATAATCCTTAAATGTCAAAATTGATATTGCTGTCCATATACTGAAAGCAATCCCTGTATGAATACTTGGCATACCTCCAGCAAGAGTAATTTTCTTTGCAGTAATAAATTTTAAAATTAATGTAAGGATAGAAACAACAATTAAAATAAGAAGAGTAAAATACCATGGAGAACTTGCAATATTTTCAAATATATTTCTAAATTTAGAGGGAAAATATTTAATAAAAATTAAATATCCTATTATAAATGCAAATATTGAGGAGACAAAAACTGATGCAGCACCTATATCTTTAATTATTCTTACAAAATCATTTTCTCTTTCATCTATATGTTCTGAAATCATTTCAACCGCTGTATTAATTATTTCACTTACTATAACAAGTGAGATTAAAACAAGAATTATCAAAAATTCTGTAAATGGAATATGAAAGAAAAGCGAAAAAAGAATAACAAAAAATCCAACAATTGTATGAATTTTAAAATTTCTTTCCCTTTTGAAAATATAAAAAAGACCATTTAAGGCAGAATTGAAACTTTCAAGTAATGTAAGATTCTTTTTTTTCATTTTTAACAATTTCGTAAAAAATATTATTTTGTTTTTTAAACATTTTTTCTCTTTCTTTCTCTGAATAATCCCTATAACCATTCAAGTGCAAAATTCCATGGATTAAAACATAAAGAATTTCTTCCTCAATTGTATTGGAATAAATTTTTGCATTCTTTTTACATTCTTCCACTGAAATAATTATTTCCCCACAATTGTCTCTATATTTAAAGGCGATAACATCTGTTGGACTATTTTTATTGAAAAAAAGTTTGTTAAGTTTTTTTATCATTCTATTACTAACAAGATAAACAAAAATTTTTTTTATGGGTGTTTTTATAATATTTTTTAAAATCTCAATTTTTTCTCTTAAAAATTCTTCATTTATCTTGAACTTTTTCTGTTTTTGATAAAGTTCTATCTCTACTCTTTTTTTCATAATATCTTTCATAAGCACTTATTATTTTCTTTACGAGTTTATGCCTTACAACATCTCTATTTGTAAAATAAATAAATTTTACTCCTCTTATCTTGGAAAGAACTTTCTGAATCTCAACTAATCCAGAAGTTTCAGAAGATAAAGGATGATCTATTTGTGTTATGTCTCCTGTTATAACTATTTTTGAATCAACCCCAAGTCTTGTCAAAAACATTTTCATCTGACCAAAAGAGGTATTTTGTGCTTCATCAAGAATTATAAATGCATTACTTAAAGTCCTTCCTCTCATATATGCAAGTGGAATTACTTCTATTATTTTTCTTTCCTGCCATCTTTTTAACTCTTCATATTTTAACAAATCAAATAACGAATCGTAGATTGGCTGTAAATATGGTTTTATTTTTTCTTCAAGGTCTCCTGGTAAAAATCCAAGTCTTTCTCCTGCTTCAAGTGCTGGCCTTGTCAAAATTAGTCTTTGAAATTTACCCATTTTTATCGCTTCAATTCCACAAGCAACTGCAAGATATGTCTTACCTGTTCCAGCGGGCCCAATACCAATAACAAGGTCATATTTCCTTATTGCAGAAACATATTCTCTTTGTTTTGGTGTTTTAGGTGTTACTATTTCTTTTTTTGAATTTATCAAAATACCTTCTTTTATCTCCTTTTCTTCTTTCTCTTCTTTCTCCCCTTTTTGTAATAACATTAGAATGTCTTGTTTTGTTATAGATTTTTTTCTCTCTTTTTGTTTTAAAATTTCGTATAAAAGATTTAGTGCTTTCTCAACTTTTTCACTTTCTCCCTTAAAAGTTAATAAATTCCCTCTTGCATAAATTTCAATACCAAAAAGATTTTCAATAAATTCTAAATTTTCATCCCTAATACCATATAGTAACTGGGCTTCTTCATTTGAAATTTCTATTTGTCTTTTTATAATCATTTTAAGGAATGTATAATTTAAGTCCAGGAGTTAAAACATTTGGATTTTTTACTTTGTCTTTATTTGCATTATAAATTATTATCCATTTTGAAGTGTCATTGTAAAACTTATAAGCAATTTTTTTAAGTGTGTCCCCTTTTTTAACTATATAATATTTGCCACTTTTAGGTTCTTCTAAAATTATTGGTTCTTCATCTTTTTTTATTTCAATAGTTGACCTTAACCTATTTATCTCTGCTATTGTTTGATTTGCCACTGCTATTGACCTTTCACTTGATTCTTTTGCTACCTCTATTGCCTTATTACTTACTTCTTTTGCAATTCTAATTGCCTCATCGGTTTTTTTATCTGCATACTCTATGGCTTCTGTTGATGCTTTATTTGCTATTTTTATTGCTTCATTTGCTTTATCTATTGCCTTCTGAACTTCATCTTCCACAAATTTTCTATTTTCATTTACTGCTTCAATTGCCTCATTTACTTTTTTTATTGCTTGTTCAGAATTTTCATTTGCCTGTTTACTTGTATTTAAGGCTTCAATTGCCAAATTCTGTGCATTCTTACTTATTTCAAGAGATGTTTCAGCAATTGAAATCGCTTGATTTAACTTCATATTTATTATTTCTTCAAATGATTTTTTCTGCTCCTTTTTTATTTGAATAGTTGAACAGCCAGATAAAAATAAAACTAAAATAAAAAATATTCTATTTTTTTTCATCTATTCCTCCATTTGGTAAGAAATATAACATTATTTTTCAAAAATGTCAATTTTTATTCTATTTTCTTTTAATAATTCTTCATCAACTATATCAGGTGCATCAGTCAAAAGGCAAATACCTTTCTGTGTTTTAGGAAACGCAATTGTTTCCCTTATGCTTTCTTCACCCAGCAAAAGCATCAGTAATCTATCAAGACCTATTGCAATTCCTCCATGGGGTGGTGCGCCAAATTCAAGGGCTTCAAGTAAAAATCCAAATCTTTCATTATAAATTTCTTCTTTAAGTCCAATAATTTTAAAAATTTTTTCTTGGAGTTGTCTATTATGTATTCTTATACTACCACCACCTATCTCAATACCATTTAAAACAATATCATATGCTCTTGATTTAACCTTCAATGGTTCTTTTTCAATAAAATCTACATCTTCTATTTTGGGTGAAGTGAAAGGATGATGAACTGGTTGAATTCTTTTTTCTTCTTCATTAAATTCAAATAAAGGAAAATTATAAACCCAAACGAACGAAAGTTCATTCTTATTTTCAATTATTTTTTCTTTCATGTTTTCAATTAAACTTTTTAATATTTGATTTACCAAGTTTTTTTCTCCACCAATAAAAAATAGAATTCCATTAGTCTTAATATAATAAAACTCCTTTATTTTCTTAATTATTTGTTCTTTAAGATATTTTTTAAATGGACTTTGAATTTCATTACCTTTAAATTTAATCCATCCAATTCCACTGCCACCCATATTTTTAACAAATTCATTATAATTTTCAATATCTTTAAGAGTTATTTTCTCTATATCATTTATAAAAAACCCTTTAATTAAACCCCCATTTTCAATAATCTCTTTTAAAACTCTTATCTCGCTTTCTTTAAAGATATCTGTTAAATCAATAAATTCAGTTTTTATCCTCATATCTGGAGCATCTGTGCCATACTTTTCAATTGCCTCATCATATTCAATTCTTTTAAATGGAATTTCAATCTCTATATCAAATGTTTTTTCTATTGAATATTTTAAAAGTCTTTCAACTAAATCCATTATATCGTCTTCGTCAATAAAAGACATTTCTATATCAATTTGTGTAAATTCAGGCTGTCTATCTGACCTTAAATCCTCATCTCTAAAACATTTTGCAATTTGAAAATATCTATCAATACCACCTATCATCAAAATTTGTTTAAATAACTGGGGTGATTGAGGCAAAGCATAAAATTTACCTGGATTTAATCTTGAAGGGACTATAAAATCTCTTGCCCCTTCTGGAGTACTCTTTGTTAAAATGGGAGTCTCAATTTCTAAAAAGTTTTGATTTTTTAAAAATTCCCTAACATAAAATGTAAATTCTGACCTTTTGATCAAATTTCTTTTCAAACTTTCCCTTCTTAAATCAATATATCTATATTTTAATCTTACACTCTCATTAATTTCAGTTTTATCAATTTCAAAAGGAAGATTTTTGCATTCATTCAATATTTTAAATGAAACAAGTTTAACTTCAATTTCTCCTGTGCTTATTTTCCTATTTATTGTTTCTTCTGGCCTTTTAACAACTATACCTTCAACTTGTATCACATATTCATTTTTGATTTTTTTGATCTCTTCCCATATGTCCTGACTTACTTCTTCAATAGAACAGACTATTTGAGTAATGCCGAATCTATCTCTTAAATCAATAAATTTTAAATTTCCATGATCTCTTATAGAATGAACCCATCCACATAAAATTACCTTTTCACCAATATTTTTTATATTTAATTGACCACAGTTATGTGTCCTCAACATTTATTTTCTCCTTTATTTTTTCTATCATTTCTTCTTCCTTTATTTCCTCCTGAACACCTTTTTCCATATTTTTTAAGATAATAACACCTTTTTCTATTTCATTTTCCCCTAAGATTATACACCATTTCTTTTTATTTTTGGAAGCGATCCTTAAATAATCACTCAATTTTCTGTCTTCATAATCTGCTTCAAAACAAATCCCTTCCTTAATAAATTTTTTAATTATTTCTACACCTTTTACTTTCGCTTTTTCACCAAGTAAAATCAAATAAATAATTCTATCATTTTCTCTCTCATTTTTAATAAAAGGAATTATTCTATCAATACCAGCAGCAAATCCAACAGCAGGAATATCAGGTCCTCCCATATCATTTACAAGATTATCATATCTTCCACCACCTGCAATAGCAATATCTTCTCTTTCTGTCATAACTTCAAAAACTGTTTTTGTATAATAATCAAGACCACGGACAAGGGAATTATCTATTTTGTAATTTATATTATTTTTATTCAAAAAATTGATAAGTATCTCAAAATGAGTTTTACATTCTTCGCAAATATAATCAATTATTGAAGGAACACTTTTTAAAAAAGATTTACAATTTTCATTTTTGCAATCAAAAACTCTTAAAGGATTTTTTTCTACCCTCATTTTACATTCATTACATAAAGAATTTAAATTTTTCAAAAGTATATTTTTTAATTCAGAAACATACAACTCTTTACATTTTTTGCAACCAAGAGAATTAATTAAAAAAGTTATATCAATTATTTCAAGTTTTTTTAATGTTTCATTCAACAATAAAATAACTTCTCCATCAAAATAGGGACTTTTACCTCCAAAAACTTCCACTCCAAACTGATAAAACTGTCTATATCTTCCTTTTTGAGGTCTATCATACCTAAACATTGGTCCATAGTAATAAAATCTTGAAATTTTTTCCTTATTATAAATTTGGTTCTCAATATATGCTCTCACCACAGATGCTGTTCCTTCCGGTCTTAAAGCAACTTCCCTACCTTTTTTATCTTTAAATTCATACATTTCTTTCATAACTATATCTGTAGAAGAACCAATTCCTCTTACAAATAAATTTTTACTTTCTAATATAGGAACCCTTATCTCTCTATATCCAAATAATTCACTCATTTCAATAAATATTTTCTCAATTTTTTTCCATTTCCCAATTTCTTCTGGTAAAATGTCCCTCATTCCCCTTAACTTAGTAAAAATTTCCATTCTTATACCTTTTATTTAAACTTTGTTATTCTTAATTTTACCATATAATAGTAATAACTTACAATTTTAAAAAAATTCAAAAGAACCAATGATAAAAAAGAAGCATTGTTTTTAAAGCAGTTTGAAGAAAAATAAAAACCAGGTAAATAAAACTCAAAATATTGACAAGATTTTAGTTTTAAAATATAATTATTATAAAAAGGAGAAAAAATGCTTGAGAGTGAAGTCAAAAAAGAAATTATTGCTAAATTTGGAAGACATCAAAAAGACACCGGATCACCAGAAGTTCAAATTGCATTACTTACAAAAAGAATAGAAGCATTGACTGAACATTTTAAAAAACATAAAAAAGATTTTAACTCAAGAAGAGGTTTTTTAAAATTAATTGGAAGAAGAAAAAAACTTTTAAGATATTTACAAGAAACCGATCCTGAAAAATATCTTAAAATTATAAATGAATTAAACCTCAGAAAATGAAAAAGGTCGTTATCCAATCTGGAGAAAAAAACATAGAAATTGAAATCAATTCTATTGCTAAACAAAGTAGTGGTTCTTCTTTAATTAGAAGTGGTGATACAATTGTTCTTGTTACCACAGTTTGTAGTGAAGAAGAAAAAGAAGAAACAGATTTTTTCCCACTGATATGCGATTATAGAGAACAAACTTCTGCTGCTGGTAAAATTCCTGGAGGATTTTTTAAAAGAGAGGGCAAACCTTCTGAACGAGAAGTTCTTGTAAGCAGAGCAATAGATAGGTCAATAAGACCTATTTTCCCAAACTCTTTCAAAAAAGAAGTTCAAATAATTTCTCTTGTTCTTTCAGCGGATCAAGAGAATGAACCAGATATACTTTCTATAATTGGGGCTTCAACTTCTTTGCTTTCCTCTTCTATTCCATTTTCTATACCTGTTGGATGTGTTAGAGTAGTTAAGAAAAATGGTAAATTTTTAATCAATCCCCCAATTTCTGAATTTAATGAGAGTGATTTAAATTTATTGATATCTGGAACTGAAAATTCAATTTTAATGCTTGAAGGAATGGCAAAAGAAATTTCAGAAAATGATTTTCTTAACGCAGTTGAAATTGGATGGAATGAAATTAAAAAAATGGCTTCCATATTAAAGGATGTTACAAATCCAAACAAAGAAAAAGTTGAGTTTGTTATAAACGAGGAATTCCGCAAACTTGTATCAGAATACATTGAAGAAAATTTAAAAGAAGTATGGAAATATCCAGAAAAACAAAAAAGAAAAGAATTTTATAAAAATTTAAAAGAAAAATTTTTATCACAATTTGAAGAAGAAAAAAAGAAAGAAATTGAAAACATTTACGAATATGTTTTTGAAAATAAAATAAGAAATTTAATTTTAAATTCACAAAAACGACTAGATGGAAGAGATTATAAAGAAATAAGGCCTATTGAATGTAGAATAGGTTTACTTCCAAGAACGCATGGTTCTGCTTTATTTACAAGAGGCCAAACACAATGTCTTGCTTCTGTAACACTAGGAACTACAATGGATCAACAAATTATTGATGGACTTTATGAAGAGACAACAAAAAGATTTATGGTTCATTACAATTTCCCACCTTTTTCAGTTGGAGAAGTATCACCTTTAAAGGCACCTACAAGAAGAGAAATAGGCCATGGAAATCTTGCTGAAAGGTCATTATTACATCTAATACCCCCTGAAAATGTATTTCCATATACAATAAGAATTGTTGCAAATATACTTGAATCAAATGGTTCTTCATCAATGGCAACTGTTTGTGCGGGAAGTTTATCTTTGATGGATGCGGGCGTTCCTGTTAAAAAACATGTAGGAGGTGTTTCTGTTGGATTAATTAAGGAAGGTGAAAAATATGTTATTCTTACAGATATTGCGGGAGAAGAAGACCATTATGGAGATATGGATTTAAAAATTGCTGGAACTAAAGATGGAATTACAGGTTTTCAAATGGATGTAAAAATAACTGATCTTACATTAGAAATTTTAAGTAAAGCAGTTTATCAATCAAAGGAAGCAAGAGAAATAATACTTGATAAAATGTACCAAACAATTTCATCCCCAAAACCTGATATTTCACCATATGCTCCAAAGATACTAACAATAAATATAAATCCAGAGAAAGTTGGCCTTGTTATTGGAACCGGTGGAAAAACGATAAAGAAAATTATAGAAGAAACAGGAGTAAAAATTGATATACTTGAAGAAGGTGAGATAAGAATATATTCAGATAATATAGAAGCGTGTAAAAAAGCAGCAGAAGAAATTAAAAAGATTGCCGAAGAACCAGAAATTGGACAGATTTATGAAGGTGTTGTAACAAAAATATTTCCTTTTGGTGCTATCGTTAGATTTTTACCATCTCAAGAAGGACTTGTTCATATATCAGAACTTGCACCTTTTAGAGTTAAAAGAGTTGAAGATGTGGTAAAAGTTGGTTCATCTATAAAAGTAAAAGTTATTGGCATAGATAGTCAAGGTAAAGTCCTTTTAAGTAGAAAACAAGCAATTGAGAATGAAAAAAAGGGAGAAGAAAATGGCAAAAGCAATAAAGATAATAAAAGAAATAAGTTCATACAATAGAAGTCCAGTTATAGGAGTATTTGCACCATGTGATCCAAGAATAGATGAAGAGTCAAGACAGAGAGTTAGAAATATAATTAAGATGGCAGCAGATATAATAGCAGAAAATGTTAAATTACCCGATGGTTCATATTGTAAAGTTGTTTATAGTGATGTATTAATTGATGGAGAAAAACAGGCAGATATAGTTGCAAGACAGTTTGAAGAAGAGAAAGTAAATATTCTTGTTGGTGTTCCTGATACATGGGCTTTCCCTCAGTTAACTTTAATTTCATTTTTACAACAATTTCCTTCAGATACACCAATAAATTTAACATGTGGAAATAGTGGGCCAAAACCTGGTGTTGTATATACTCATGCTTGTAGTGGTGCACTTTCTCAATATGGGAAATTGATTCATATAATTGTCGGTAACTGGCCTGATACAGGTTTAAATCCTGTTATGAGTGAAAATACAGCAAAACAATTAATTGATTGGTGTTATGCAGCAGTAACATATATGGGACTTAAAGGTAGAAGAGTAGTAATTTTTGGCCATGACTCAATGGGAATGGAAACAGCACTTGCACATATTATTCCAACAAGGAAAATTTTTGGTATAGAAATTACGAGACTTGATATGAAACTTGTTGCAGATATGTTAAATAAAGAAGCATACGATAAGAATGAACTTAAAGAATTAAGAGCATTTCTTGAAAAATATTCAGGTGGAATTGAAATAAGAAATGAGGAGGATAGCGAAAGATTTAATAAAGAATTAGCAATGTATTTAATAGTAAGAGATATAATAAAAGATTTAAATGGAGTTGGTGGTGGATTTATGAGCCAACTTGAATGGGGTTCTGATAGAAGAGGGATACCTTTACCTGTGGCTGATGTAATGGAATCTTTATTTAATTCTACATTTGACCATAATGGTAAAAAACCACCTCTACCCTTTGCAACTGAAGCAGATGTTCAAGGTCTTTTAACTATGTTATTTTTTACATATCTTTCAGGAGGAGCACCACCTTTGTTTATGGATTTCAGAAAAGTATGGGAGGCATGGGAAATTAAAAAACTTGCTGAAGAAATTGGAGTAAAAATAAAAGGTGATGAAATATGGGCCGTTAAGGGTTTTGTTGATGGAGATAATTCAGGTAGTGCTTCTTTTGACTGGGCCGGTTATCCAGGAGAGGAAATTGAAAAAATTATGAAAAGAATAAAATTCCCTCTTGCTGATGAGTTTTATTTTCCTGGACTTGGTAATTCAGTTACATTTGTATCTCCTGGTGGGATAAAGGGAATCGCAGGTCGTCTTGCTTACAGTTCATTGAATAATATTTTTTCACTTGTCTGGGATGAAGCAGAAACTGTTGAATTACCAGAAAAACTCACTCAAGCAGTATGTAAAACATCAACATATACCTGGCCCCATACATTTGTTGTCCCAAAATATGCAACTATGCTTGAATATAAACAATATGCTCCTGCAAATCATTTTCATATGGTTTGGAATTTACCTGTTATGCGTCTTGAATACTGGATGGATATGGCAAATGTTTTATCAGTTACTCCTTGGGAAAATAGACCAAAATTCATTGAAGGAGTTGATAGGCCTTTACCTTTACTTTATCTTATAAATGGTGGAGAAACTGAAACAAAATTGAAAATTGCCTCAAAATTTTAAATCGTTTTTCCAATTTTTTTAAGAAAAGCATCTCTTCTTTTAATTTCTTCCTCATCCATTTTTGTAAATTTAGAAAATATAAAAAGAGATATAAACATTAATGGTAAGGAAAAGGCAACATATAAAACCATCCACTCATTATGTTCAAGTCCATGTGGTCCCCATTTCACAATTAAAGTAATTATTCCAACAATTAAGGTAGTAATGATACTTGCAATCGCTCCTTTCCTATTTGCCCACGGAAAATAAAATGCGCCAATTGCGGGAGCAAATGAAACAGTTAAAAGGACATCTGCAATGAAAAGCATTGCAAGAATGTATTTCATAAGATAAATTGAACCTAATATTGTAAATAAAGCAAGAACAAATGTTATAATCTTTGAAAAAATCATTTTTTCTTTATCTGTGGCATCCTTTTTGAAAATTCCGGCATAAATATCTTGTGTTATCATTGAAACATTTGTATTCCATATTGAACTCAATGTTGTCTGACAAACTGCAAATATCATTGCAAGCATAACTCCTCTTAAACCAGCAGGAACCCAAAAAGATATAGCATATGCAAACCCTAATGACATTTCTTCATGTTTTAAATTAGGCCAACCAACTTTTGAAAAAGCACAGACAACCATTACTAAAAAATATAGCAAAAATGTAAGAAATGTTGTCCAAGCCATTGAAAGATATGCAGATTTTTCATCCTTTGCTGCAAACATCCTTTGTGCATACCAAGGTGCAGTATAATAAAGCATTGTCAGTAAAATACAGTAAGAAATAATAAATTTTGTTGAAAGAATAGGATCGTTCCAGTTTTCTATTACTTTCCAACCAAGGTAATTTTCTGTATAAACATTTCTCAACCCCTCCATACCACCTGCTTTATTCATTGCGATAAAAAATAGGATTGGAACTATTATAATTGATATATAAAAAGAAGCAAGGTCTGTCCATATAACTGAAATTAAACCACCTAAAAGTGTAAATATAAGAACCACAAGACATATTATAACAATTGTTGCATTCAAAGAAAGACCAAAAGCAGTATTATAAATTAAAGATATTGCTTTTAAATATGCACTGCAAAGAATTAAAAGTAAAAAAATATTTATTATACTCACTATCATTCTTACATCTTTTCCATATCTTTCTTCAAACATTTCTGCAACAGATATACAATTAACTCTTTTCCAATTTTTTGCGGCAAAAAATGTATAAAAACCATAACCAACAATGAATACAATTGGAACCATACTTCCAAATAAACCTGCACTATAACCAATTTTTGCCCATCCCATTAAAGTAGCGGTATTAAATTCAGTCATAACAAGTGTTCCAATAAGTGGAAGAATAGGTACTCTCCTTCCAGCAACAAGATAATCTTCAATATTTTTGACTTCTTTTGCTTTATATATACCAAAAATAAGGATTCCTATTATATAAAGAACAATTACAAAAATATCTATCATACTCCCTCCTCATTTCTCAAAACATATCACTTCATATTCATAAAATTCAGGTAAAGTAAGGGTAATAAAATCTTTATGTTTTTCAATTTTTACTTTTTTGTTAGAGAAAATTGTTTTTGCAAATTTAAATTTTAAAAATATGTCAATTTTAAGATTTTCAATTTTTTTAATGTATGTAATTGGCCTTTTAAGTCCTGTTGTTAAATTTATTAAGTGGAGATAAATCTTATTATCTTTTTCTCTTAAAATTGCTTCAATCCATTCATCTTCTATCTTTATCAATCTTTTTGAAAATGAATCACATATATTTTTAACCAATAATTTGTATTCAGGAAATCTATATTTATAATATGTGCCTCCAAAATTACCTGCTATATATAATGAATTGCCTTTTCCATATTTATTTAAAATGAGAAATGGCAAATTTGAAACTTTAGGTATTCCATCATAACAGCCTTTTAATTTCTCATAAAAATATATTAAAGGATTTCCTGTTTTAACTTTTATTTCAATTCCACATTCAGTTGAGGGTAAAAATTTTTTGGTAATTCCTTTAAAAAAAGTTTTTTGATTTACTGGATATATATAATCCCACATATCAAGAAGAAAGATTTTTCCATTAAAATTAACTCCAAATATATCTGAAAGTTGAAAATCATTTAATCTTTTACCATCTCCATCATATAAAGATGTTTCAAAAGAACTTATTAAATTACCTCCATTTTTAACAAAATTTTTTATATATTCAATCTTTTTTTCTGGCAAGCATGAGGCATTTGGAAGTATTAAAATCTCATATTTTGATAAATCATTTAAATTCTCTTCATCAATAACATCAAATTGTATCTTATTTCTTACAAGAATTTCATAAAAACCAGTAAATTCTTCATATATATCACCGATTTTTTGCGCCTTTATTTCTTTTGTAAAATCAGTTAATGGAACAGTTGAGCCTCTGTAAAAATTAGAAGATATTGATGGATATAAAAGTGCAACATTTGAAAATGGTTTTGTATTTACAAAAATTTCTTCATTTTTTTTAATTTTTTCATTTATCTCTTTAATTCCTTTCATAACGCTTTTTTCCTTTACATCTTCAGGAAATACAGCCATCCATACATTACCTCCATTTGAAATTGTTTCATACATTAATATTTTAACTTCTTTATCGGGTAATAAATATAAACTCCATGGTTTATGCCCTGCACAATCAAAAACTACGACTGGCTTTCCATTGCTTTGAGAATTTAATAGTTTTGCAGTTATTCCCGGTTTATAAATTGTTGTTAAATTTAGATCTCCATAAATAAATCCCCCCTCTGCTCCAAGAATATCTGTATATTTTATAATTTCCCTATTGTTTCTGCCTGTTGGCCAATATGGCCAGTTTGCATTTCCATTCATATAAAATAAAATCTCAGTGCTTTTTGTTTTTATTATATCATTTGTCTCTTTTAAAAACTTTCCAAGTGATTCAACCTGAAACTCAATTAGTTTTTTCCATAAAGGATTTTCAAAATCACTCTTTTTCGGTAATTCATCCCCTACCTTTTCTTTAAATAATTTCTTACAACTCTCGCAATAACAGGTATTTGCAAAAAATATTGGCCCATCATAAAAAATCCCATCAATTTCATATTTACATAAATCCTCTACAATCTCAAAGACCCAATTTCTATATCCACTATTTATACATAATGAACTACCAGTAGAATAAACATTATCAATCAAACTTCCATCCTCTCTGATTTGACCCCAGTTTGTCCTTCTTGCAAATTCTTTTTTATACCAATGAACATTAAAATAAACAATAACTTTTATATTATTTCTATGAGCAATTTTAATAATTTTTTTTAAGATGTCAGGGTTTTTCTTTTTTGAATGCCTTGTTTCAAAATAAAAACCGTAGTCATCAAGCCCACTATCATCTTCTACTCTTTTCAATTCCATACAGTGAAAATGACAAACATTTCCACCAAGTTTTTTAATTATTTCAACATGCTTTTCTACAGGGATTTCCTTAAGATTAAAAGGATTTATTACTTCAATTATTCTTAAAGGTATTTTTTCCCACCAAGCCATTTTATCTCTCCTTTTTTATTAATTTCATAGCATTTCCATAAAAAATTTTTCTCAAGGCATCTTCATTTATTCCAGTTCCAATCAGAGCACCAATATAATAATGGTGATTGAACCAAGGAAAATCGGTACCAAAAAGAATTTTGTTAGAAACCCCATTTTCAATAAATTCTTCAACTATTCCTCTTTCATCAAGTACTGCAGTTAATTCAAGATAAACATTTTCATAATTTTTAGCAATTTCAATTGTTTTTTTCCAATCACCATGTATTGAGTGCCCAAGAATTAATATTAAATTTCTATACTTTTTTATTATTTTTTCAACCTCCTCTGCTCCATCATAACTACTTCCACCCCATGTATGAGTTAAAACTATAAGTTTATTTTTATTAGCAAATTCAAAAACCTTTTTATATCTATAATCTGAAAGAGAAACTCTATGATAATCCGGTAAAAGTTTGAATCCAACATATATATCACTGTATTTATCAAATGTTTCTAAATCTTTTTTAATCGTATCTTGATAATTTGGGTTTATGGCACAATATGCTTTAAACTTATCTGGATATTTTTTTACTGCTTCTATATTAAACTTATTCCCAATTTCAGGAAAGAATAATGAATAATGATGACAAAAAACGATTAATTTTATACCTGCTTTTTCCATTCTTTTTGCCATAATTTCAGGAGAGGAATAAGGCATTTGACTTCCATAAAAAAAACCCATGTGACAATGTATATCAATTATAGGAAAATCAAACAGTTTTCCTTCTTTTAAAAATTTATTCCAGATTTTATTCATATTTTATTTCCTTAATTATTCTTTCAATGTTTTTATAACAAATCTTCTCTTTATCATTATCCGAAATATCTGAATGAACAATCTGTAAAATTGATGCTTCTATATATCTTTCTGGAAAACCAGAACCAAAAACAATCCTATCTGCTCCATATCTTTTTACTGTTTCTTCAATTGCTCCTTCGCTAAGTGATAATAAACTTGATTCAAGATAAACATTCTCAAATTTTTCCAGTAATGGCCATGTATATCTATTTGTATTCCATATTCCAACATTGCACAAAATACATGTCAATTTTGGAAAATCCCTTAGAATTAAATAGAGGTCTTTATAATCAACAGAAAATCCACTTAAAATATCAAAAAAAACAGGAAATCTTTTATCTTCAAGATAAGAGAGAAAATCACCAAAAGTTATTTTATCAAGTATATAATTATGCCTTTTGGGAAAAAAATTAAAACCAACTATTTTTTTCTCCTTAAGATTTTTAAAAATATTTTCTCTTATTTCTCCTGTCTGAAATGGTAAAACTGTCAATATTCCATAAAGATTTGGTTTATCTGATATTTCATTTATTAAAACTTCATTCCCAAAATCAGGATGAACGTCTCTCTGGGATATATGATAAACAATTGCTTTTTCTACATTCAATTCTTCCATTTTTTTTAACAGTTGATCTGTTGTAACTGAAATTTTATTTTTATCATTCATCAATTTACCTATCCAGATATTTGTGTCAATGAATTTAATTTTCATTTTTATTTGCTTCTTTAAATGCTTTTTTTATCAATTTTAATTTTTCCTCTATATCTTTCACTTTCCAAAAAGGTGAAATTTGAATAAAAACAGTC
>CAZCUO010000049.1:0-33933 GCA_964502135.1 uncultured bacterium | reverse complement strand
TTTATCCGGATAGGCATCTGAATCTATAAAGGCACATATCTCTCCTTCTGAATTTTTAACCCCAATATTTTTTTTAATTGAAGGATAAACTTCTCCTGTTGGAATTATTTTAATTTTAAAAGAGCAATTTATTTTTTCATTAGGCAAGAAATCAGGCAAGACAATTATTTCAAAATTTTCATAATTTAATTTTTCACATTCTTCAATGCATCTTTTTGTTTTCTCATCTATTTTTTTTGTTGGAATAATAATTGAAACCTTAACATCCATTTTTTTTAAAAATTTTTAAGTGTCCTATTAAAACTGATAATATTCCCCTAATATAAAGTTTTAAAACTTTAAAATTTTTTAAATTTTTTATTTTCCTTAAAATAAAAGAAGGAGAAAAATAAACACTTATCCACGCCTTTTTCCATATTTTTACTATTTCTTCTGAATTTAAATAATAATTTTTCAAAAGTGGCTTACTCATATCATAAAATTCCCAATTTTCGCCATATATTAAAAGATTTTCCTTAAATGCATCTTCAAATAATTTTGTTCCAGGATAAGGAATTGGTAATGAAAACTGACAGGTATCTGGTTTTAATTCTTTTATAAATTTTATTGTTTTAATCATATCTTCTTTTTTCTCCCAAGGGAAACCAATCATTGCTGTTGCATGAATAAGTATTCTATTTTTCTGAGTATCTCTAAATGCTTTTTTTACATCTTTTATAGTATATTCCTTTTTTAATAAATCAAGTGTTTTTTGTGAAGCACTTTCAACTCCATATTTAATCATTCTACATCCGCTTTTTTTCATAATTTTTAGCATTTCATAATCAACATTATCAACTCTACCATTGCAACTCCATAAAATTTTAACCCCTCTTTCTAATATTAAATTACATATTTTTAAGACCCAATTTTTATTACAAGTAAATGTATCATCATCAAAAAATATTTCTTTTATTCCATATTTTTTTATTAAAATTTCAATTTCATCAACAATTTTTTGAGGAGAACGGAATCTAACTTTTCCTTCATATAACATCTGTGGCCAAGAGCAGAAAGTGCATCCATAAGGACATCCTCTACTTCCATACATATAGGTAAATTCATCATAAAGACGCCATGCCTCATGATAATTTTGCCAAGGGACAATTTCTCTATTAATAAAAGGTAAATCATCAAGATTTTCAATAAATGTGGGTTTTCTGTTGCTTATTATTTCTCCATTTATATTTTTATATATAACCCCTGAAGGAAATTTTTCTTTCCCTTTAATTGCTTCACATAATAAAAATGAAACATAATCATAATCGCCACCAATTATAACAAAATCAACTTTACTATTTTTAATTGTTTCTTCTGGTAAAACACTTACATGGTCTCCACATGAAAAAATTAAAATATTTGGAAATTCGTCTTTAATAAGATTGACTATTTCCCAGTCCTTTTTTATTGAAGGTGTTTTGGATTCAAAAATTATAATATCAGGTGAGATTTCATAAATCTTTTTAATAAAACTTTCAATATCCATTTTCTCAAAAATTGCATCAACATAATTCACTTTGTATCCATGATTTTTTAATATGGTTAGGCAACTTGCTGGAATTAAAGGGTATATTAACTCTGGATTTCCCCTATATTTTGCAAATCTATTTTGGCTCAGTAAAAGATATCCTTTTTCTTTTGAATAATGTGGGAAGTAAGCAAAAAGTACTTTCATTTCAAAATTTTTTTTATTCTGTTTAATTCTAAAAACATTTTAAAAGGCGATTTTAAAATAGAAACCTTACTTTCAGGAGAATTATACCACAAAACACCTACTTCAGCAATTTTAAAGTTTTCTTTTTTACCTCTTGCAAGAACTTCAACATCAAAAGCAAATCCTTCTGTTTTTAATTGGCTGAATATCTTTTTTGCAATATCTTTTTTAAATAATTTAAATCCACATTGAGTATCTTTAAAATCCTTTATAACTATTAATTTTACAAGTAATGGGAAAATTCTACCTATTATTCTTCTGTAAAATGGTTGAGGAATAACTATTTTTGAGTCCTTTAATCCTCTTGAACCAATAGCGATATCATATCCATTTTCAATTGCTTTTTTAAGTTTTTCAAATTCTTCTATTGGTGTTGATAAATCAGCATCTGTAAATAAGATTAAATTTCCTTTGGCGTCTAAAATTCCTGTTTTTACTGCTTTGCCTTTACCCATATTTTTTTCATGTTTCAATATTCTTATTTCTTTTTTATCCGAAGAAAATTTTTCAACAATTTCAACTGTTCTATCATTACTTCCATCATCAACAACAATAATTTCAAATTCAGTTTTTTTCTTTTTAAAGTATTCATAAACTCTTTCCAATGTTTTGCCTATCCTTTTTTCTTCATTATAAGCAGGTATGACTATAGAAATTTCCATTTTTTTAAAATTGCCCAAATATAAAGTTTAATATAAGGTAATGTCTTTGATAATTTAAATTTTGATTTTCCTTTTTTTCTTCCATACCATACAGTTGGGACTTCACATATTTTATAACCTGAAAAATAGAATTTTAAACACGCTTCCATTGATATTGAAAAACCATTGGATTTTAATTTTAATGAATTTAAAATTTCTCTTCTATACATTTTAAAAGCATTAGGACAGTCCTTTGTAGGAATTTTAATTAAATAATATAAAGAGATGCCAACAAATTTTGAAAAGAATGATTGTATTTTAGGTCCTCCTATTTTTTTTCCCTCTTTTGTATATCTTGAACCACAAATTAAATCGTAACCATCTTTTGCTTTTTTAATCATATCTTTAATTGTTTGAGGACTATCGCAACCATCAGCCATAACAGGCAATACAAATTTACCTTTTGCATTCTCAAAACCAGTTTTTAAAGCATTTGCAAATCCAGGACTTTTTTCATTTCTCACTATTTTTAAAAATTTATATTTCTCACATAATTTTAAAACTATTTCTTCTGTTCTATCTACTGAATGGTCATTTACAACAATTATTTCTGTCTCTTCTGTATTTATGTAAGGAATTAAATTTTCAATTGTCTCTTTTATATTTTCTTCCTCATTTCTTGCAGGGATAACTATACTTAAAAATAAATCCATATTTTCAAACAAGTCCTTTATTTTTTAATTCTTGATGTGCCTTTTCAAATTTATCCACTGCTTTTGTTTCTCTTGCCCATTCAATCAATTTTTTAAGACCATCTTCAAGATTTGTTTTGGGTTCAAATCCAATTTTTTCTCTAATTTTACTTATATCAGCATAACAGTGTCTCACATCTCCTTTTCTGAACTTATATGTTATTTCCGGTTTTAAATCTTTCTCAAGTAATTTTATAAGTAAATTTGCAATTTCAACGATTGTAACAGGTTTTCCACTTCCAACATTAAAAATTTCATAATTTGCTTGGTCTTTTTCCATTGCCATAATACATGCATTTACAACATCTCCAACCCATATAAAGTCCCTTGTTTGGAAACCATCTTCAAAAATTATAGGTGGTTTGTCATTTTTAATTCTACTTAAAAATATTGCACATACACCTGTATATGGGTTTGAAAGGGATTGTCTAGGTCCATAAACATTAAAAAATCTCAGAGATACGACTGGAATATTATATGTTTTCCCTATCAAAAGTGACATTTCTTCCTGTTCTTTTTTTGTTATGGCGTAAATTGAATTAGGTATAATAGGATGTGTTTCAGGAGTTGGGATTGGGATTATATCTCCTTTACAAAAAGGACATTTTGGCTCCCATTCATTTATTTTTTCATCTGTAAAATTTCTCAAATTTGGTTTGACATTTCCACATTTTTCACATTTATAAAGACCTTCTCCATATATGCTCATTGAAGAAGCAACAATTAATTTTTTTACATTATTTTTAGTATTTACAAGAATGTCTAATAAATTTGCTGTCCCTGTAATATTTACATCAACATATTCCCTTATTTGATATTGAGATTGCCCAACTCCAACTTTTGCTGCAAAATGGAAAATGTAATCAACTTCTTTAATTAACTTTCTTAATTCTTGTATTTTTCTAATATCTTCAAAAATATACCTTGCTTTTAAATTTATATAGTCAGGAATACCGTCAGGATGAACCTGCGGGTCTAAATTATCATAAACAATAACTTCATATCCCTTTTTCACAAGTTCATCAACAAGATGGCTTCCGATAAATCCTGCTCCACCAGTAACAAGTATTTTTTTCATATTTTTAATTTACCAGAAAATGAAGGGAAAATCAAAATTTTAAAATTAAAGAGAAATGTAATATTCAATTGTTTTTTTAAGTCCTTCTTCAAGAGATATCTTTGGTTCCCAGGAGAGTAATTTTTTGGCAAGAGTTATATCAGGTTTTCTTTTTCTTGGGTCATCTGGCAGGGCAGGTAAATATTTAATTCCAAGTTTTTTTCCAAATATTCTTTCAATTTTTTCTGCAAGTTCAATTATTGTAAATTCTTCTGGATTCCCAAGATTAATAGGTAAATTATAATCAACTTCAAGAACTTTAATAATCCCATTTATTAAATCGTCAATATAGCAAAAACTTCTTGTCTGCTTTCCATCTCCATAAATTGGGAGTGGTTTATTATTTAAAGCATTATATATAAAATTTGGAATAACTCTCCCATCATTAAGTCGCATTCTTGGTCCATATGTATTAAAAATTCTTATTATTTTTGTATTCAGTTTAAATTTTCTATGATATGCCATTGTTAATGCTTCTCCATATCTTTTTCCTTCATCATAAACACTTCTTATTCCTATTGGATTTACATTTCCCCAGTATTCCTCATTTTGGATAGGAACAAGTGGGTCTCCATAAACTTCTGATGTTGAAGCAAAAAGAAAAACAGAATTTGATTTTAAAGCAATATTTAACATTTTTTCTGTTCCAATTGAATTTACTTTTAATGTTTCTATTGGATATTTTATATAATCAACAGGAGACGCAGGACTTGCGAAATGTAAAACATAGTCAAACTTTTCATTTAACTCATTTTCATCAACTTCTAAAAGATTTTTTTCAATTAAAATAAAATTTTTATTCTCAACGAGATGCTGAATATTTTTTCTTTCAGATGTTATAAAATTATCAATGCACCATACAATATCTCCATTTTTAATGAAAAAATCACAAAGATGACTACCTATAAACCCACATCCTCCACTAATCAAAATTTTTCTATTCAACTTTCCTCCCAATTCCCCTGTATATAAAACCAATTGATTTTAAATTTTTATAATCAAGAAAATTTCTCCCATCAATTATATATGGCATCTTCATAATTTCTTTTATCTTTCTAAAATCAAGTTTCTTAAAAATTTCCCATTCAGTTAGAAAAATTAAAAGATGACATTCATTTGCAACTTCATAAGGGTCATATGAATAAAAAATATCAGGATAAATTTTCTTCATATTTTCAATTGCTTTTGGGTCATAACATTTTAAATTCGCATTTTCCTTTTTCAATAAATCAATTATATCAATTGCAGGGGATTGTCTTATATCGTCGGTTTCTGGTTTAAAAGAAAGTCCAAATATTCCAATATTTTTATCTTTTAAATTCCATAATAATTCCTTTGCTTTTTTAATAATTAGTAATCTTTGTTGACTATTTATTTTTTGAACTTCTTTTAAAAGATTAAATTGATAACCAAGTTCTTCTGCTATATGAATAAATGCTGATACATCTTTTGGAAGACAACTTCCTCCATAACCAACACCTGCTTTTAGAAATTCTTTTCCAATTCTTTTATCAAGTCCCATTCCTTCGGCAACAAGTTCAACATCAGCACCAACCCTTTCACATATATTTGCGATTGCGTTAATATAAGAAATTTTAAGTGCAAGAAATGAATTTGAAGCATGTTTTATAAGTTCTGCACTTTTAACATCTGTAAAAATTTTAGGGCAATTAATTGGTGAATATATTTCTTCAAAAATTTTTTTTGCTCTTTCACTTTCAACACCTATAACAATCCTATCAGGATTAAAAAAATCCTTTATGGCACTACCTTCTCTTAAAAATTCAGGATTTGCAGCAACATCAAATTCAATCCCTGTTGGAGAAAGTAATTGTAATGTTTTTTTAACCCATTCACTCGTTAAAACAGGAACAGTGCTTTTCTCAACAATTAATCTGTAAATTTTTCTCTCTTTTTCTATTTCTACCAATTTTTTCAATGAATTTGCAATTTCAACAGTAACATTTTCAACATAAGAAAGGTCTGCTTTACCTTCTGAAGTTGATGGAGTTCCTACGGCTATAAATATTATTTCTGAGTTTTTAACCACTTCATATATAGAATCAGTAAAACTTAAAAGTTTTTTTTCAACAGATTCTTTAACAATTTCCTCAAGGCCAGGTTCATAAAATGGCATTATAAATTTTTTAATTTTTTCAATTTTTTCAACATCATTATCACAGCAGATTACTTTATTTCCAAGTTTTGAAAAGCAGGCAGATGTCACAAGTCCAACATGTCCAGCACCAATTACTCCTATATTTTTCATTTCTGACATACCTCCTTTATAACTGATATATTCTTTTTAACCCATTTAATCAAATTCTCTACACCTTTTTTCTTGTCTATTTTGATTTTCCAGTTTGTCATTTTCTCAAATTTTTTATTATTACTTATAAAAACTTTCTGATCTCCTGGCCTCCAATCAAAAAATTCAAGTTTAATTTTTCTATTTAATTTTTTTTCAAGAAATTCAATAAGTTCAAGAAGGGAAAAAGTATTTTTAATTCCTCCGCCTATATTAAAAATTTCTCCTTTACATTTTTCTATATTTTTTACTGCAAGTTTATAAGCACTTATTAAATCACTTACTTCAAGGATATCTCTTACTTGTTTCCCATCTCCATATATATTTATTTTTTCATCTAAAATCGCTTTTATAACAAAATGAGCAACCCATCCTTGGTCTTCATTGCCATATTGAAATGGTCCATAAATGCATGATTGCCTGAAAACAACACTTTTAATCCTGTAAATTCTGTAATAATCTCTTATATACTGGTCTGCAGTTCCTTTTGAACATCCATATGGTGAATGAAAATCAATATTTTCATTTTCATCTATTCCATTTTTTCTATCAATAAGTTGGTATCTTTTCGCCTTTTCTTCTAATCTTAAATGAGATAGTTGTCCATAAACTTTATTTGTTGAACTAAAAATAATAATTGAATTTGGACAATTTTTTCTAATTGCTTCAAGAAGATAAAGGGTCCCAATTGCATTTATTTCAAAATCTTCTATAGGGTCTTCAACTGATTTTGTTACTGCTACTTGTGCTGCAAGGTGATATATTACATCAAAATCTCTAACAATTTCTTTTAGTTTTTTATAATCTCTTATATCGCCTTTTACAAATTCAAAATTTTTAAGTTTAAGAGAGAGAAGATATTCAATGTTTTTTTCAACACCTTTTCTTGAGAGGTTGTCATATACTACTACATAATTTTCTTTTTTTTTCAACAAATTTAAGACAAGATTTGTTCCTATAAAACCAGCACCACCTGTAATAAGAACTCTTTTCATAAATTTAAGTTTATATTTTTTCTCCTTTCCTGTCAAAATAAACACCTCATTTCCAAATCCCTCGTCTCTCAATAATTCCCGCATCCCACCTCCGAGGTGGGCTAAAAGGGAGGGAGTTCAGGATTATTGGCAGGAATTATTGCTATTGCCTCTATTTCTACAAGCCAGCCGGGTCTACATACATTTGCATTCGCAATTATTGTGGGTGTTCTACTAAACTTTTCTTTAAATTTATTTTCAACAATATAAAAATCAAAAGGATCTCTAATGTAAACAGTAAATACCATAATATCCTCAAGTTTTGCATTTTCATTTTTCAATAGTGCTTCTATATTTGTTAAAGTTCTCTCAATTTGCAATTCAATATTTCCACTATATAAAATTTCTCCTTTATTGTTTATACTCGCTGTTCCTGAAATAAAAATATGTTTTCTATCATTATAATTAATTGAAACTCCCCTTTCAAAAGTAACTCCATAAATATATGTTGGGCTTAAATATTCAGGTGCTGATAAAAATTTAATTTGTTTTTCTTTAATACCATAAACTGAATATGCATCCAATAAAACTTTTGCTTTTAAATCATAATAAGAACCTTCAACTCCTGTACTTGCAATATAATGTGTTTTTTCAGTCAATCCATTTTCAGCATAAATTTCCCTTCTTGCAATGACAAATTCTTTATAATTTGTATCTATATTCTGAATAAAAAACCAAGTTCTTATAACATTCTTAGAAATACTCATATTTTTTTTCTTTAAAATTTCAATATATTTCTCAATAACTTTTCTTGTTTGCTGGTAAACAGATTTAGTTTCAGTATATGTAATTCCTGTTGTCCAGTTATGTATAAGTTCGTTTCTTTTTATTGACAATGTATTATTTTCAAAAAATTTTTCAATCTTTCTATCATTTATATGGTATGCCAAAAGAGAAACTCTTGCAGGAAAAGAAGGTGGTTGATTTATAAAAGAAATTGAAACAGAATTAGAATTATTATGAAAATTGGAAATTTCAAATTCCTCTAAATATTTTTTTTGGTTAAATAAATCACTGCAAAAAAATCTTCTAAAAACCGATGTCTCTTTTTCAAGTTTTAAAAAATTTAATACTTCTAAATATGCTTTTTGTATCCAGTTTAACTGAATTTCAAATTTTTCAAGTGTAATTGGTGTAAATGTGAAATAATATTCTTCAGTTCCAGAAATTCCCTTGAATTTTGACCAGTTAACCCTGACAGGTATATTTTTAAAATCAATTTTATCTTTTTCCATTTAAATTACCTCCAAACTTAAAGCAGGAAGAAACCCAGAGGATATTTTTTGACCATTAGCCATTTCTCTAAATATCTCAATTATTATGTTATCTTTGAATCCCTGTTTTAATTTACTGTCAATGATTAAATCAAAAGTTATTTTGTTATTTTCAATTTTAATGTCAGAAATTGTAATTCCTTCGGATGGATTTTTAACTTCAAGAATAATTTTTTCGTTTTGGTTGAAACCTGTGATTTTTCCAGTAATTTTTATTTTTTCTCCAGGATGTATTTTAAGTTCTTCTTGATCCAAAGTAATGGTAATATTCTGAAATTGCCTTTTTATAAAAACAAATAATTCGTCTGCTGGAACAAAATGAAAATATGCAAATGCTTGCATAACTTCATCACATGGAATTGCTTTTTTTTCAACAATTTCACCATTTATTTCTGCTTTTCCAATGATTTCAATGGGAAAGGGCTTGTTAGGAGTAAATGAAGAATCAGCAGTTATAGTTAATGAAATTTTATCTTTCCCTTTTGGAATTTTGTTACTACTAATCTTTAATCCTTTGGGATAATTTTTTAAATAGATTTCTACATCTTCATTAAATCCATCCTTTCTTACGATATAAATATTAAATGGTATTGTTCCACCACGAGAAATATTTAATGATGAAGGAAAAACGAAAATGTTAAAATCTGGTTTTGCTTCACTTACCCTAATTCTATATATATATTCACTACCTCCGTTTTGTTGTATATCAATAATTTTAAGATAGTATATTCCATCTTCTGGTATTTCATAATAAATGTAAGAGTCTGAATGATGAGTTATTAAATCAAAGTTTTTGTCTATATAATCATCATTTGAAATTAATAATTTTCCATTTTTGTCCATAATACATATATAGGTATCACATGGATAACCAAGTCGCCTACTATAAACATCAATGACAATTTTAAAACCTTTTTTACATCTAAATTTGTAAATATCAACATCTTCCCTTTTTGAGATTATACCATTTATAACTACTGGCAATCTAATCTCATTTGCATTTTTCAATGTATCATTTGGTTCTTTTTCAATGAATTCAGGTAAGTCATTAATCATATAAAAAATTGCATTTGTTGATAATCCATTAAAGATAAAATTTTTTTTATAAATTCCATTTTCTCTATAATCTGTATCAAGTTCAATTTTTTTTACAGGAAGATTCCATCCATATATTGATACAATTGCTTTTTTATATTTTTCTCCACCTGCTGGAAATATATGCGTTATATATGGTTTTTCTCCTATAAATAGACGATAAACAAAATCTTCTCTCCCACGATATAAAGCATCTCTTATTTCTACAGTATATACACCATCTTCATCAACTTCATAAAATATTGTTGGGTCTGGATTAAAATAATAATCATCTGAATAAATTATTTCCCTTCCTTTTGAGTCATAAAGTATTAAAACAGGTTGAAACCATCCAGGAACAGCATCTGCCATAAATGGAATAATTTCCCTACCTTTAACTTCAATAACTATTTTTTGGCCTTTTTTGGCTCTAAATTTAAATCTATCAATATCCCCTGCAGTAATTTGACCATTTATTATTAAAGGTATATCAAAAATTTCTTCTTTTTTGATGAGTGAATTTAAAAGTGGAAATGGTAAGTCATCTTTTTCCTTTACTTCAGGGAATTCACTTATATAAAAATTTAATGGATTTGTCATACCTGATGGATTTATTACTCTTAACTGATAAATTCCTGGTTTTGCATTTTCTAATATTTTGCCCTTTATTATAACCTTTTCCTGTATAGATCTTTTAATCTGTTCCCTTCTAAATGGGGTTAAAAAAACTTCAATAAGTTTTATAAGTTCCTCATTTGTTTTTTCTTCTATATTTTTTAATAATGGGTGGTCAGGCAATTTTACCTCATCCTTTGATTTTTCCTCAACATAATCTCTTCTATATCTTTTTCTAAATACATTTCTTATTTCTCTACTCAAACGCTGCTTTTGTTGTGGACTTAAATTAGGCACATAAATAACTTCTTCAATTTTTATATCTGGTGTTGAAAAATATACTTCCTTTGCTCCTCTTAAATTTTGGCCACCTACGATTATTTCAAAAAAACTTCCCACTTGTGCACCTGCAGGATAAATATATCCAATTGATGGTTCATTTATTGTTCTTTGAGCAATTAAAAATTTTGTAGAAAATATAAAGAGAAAAAGAAAAATTTTTTTATTCATTCATTATCTCCTTTAAAATTCCTTTTTTTTCTCCTTTTTCAATAGGAGGTAAAATTCTTATATTTTCCCCAAATTTTTTTGGAAAATACCCTTCAGGGTCAATTCCAAGAAGATAATATATACTTCCAAGTAAATCCTTTGGATAAACAGGTCTATCTATAACTTTTTCTCCTTTTTCATCAGTTGCACCAACAACACATCCTCCCTTAAATCCACCACCTGCAACAAGAACAGAAAAACAATTACCATAGTGGCCTCTTCCTCCATTCCATGGAGGTTCCCATGAAATTTTAGGAGTACGACCAAATTCACCGCTAACCCAAACAATGGTTGTATCAAGAAGACCTCTATTTGAAAGGTCAATAAGTAAAGCAGAAAGTCCAGCATCAAGTTCCGGCAGTTTCTGTCTCATCTGTTGAAAATGGTTACTATGGGTATCCCATCCAGGATAATTTATTGTCACATAAACAACTCCTTTCTCTATTAATCTTCTTGCAACAAGACATGATTGCCCAAATTTATTCATTCCATACATTTTTCTTATTTCTTCTGGTTCATCTTTAAGGTCAAAAACCTTCGCAATTTCTCCTTCAATCAATTCATATGCCTTTTTTCTACACATATCAAAAATCTCAAAATCCTTACACCATGGAAAAAATTTACCAAGCATATCTATTGAATGAATAAGTTCTTTTCTATAACTTTTTCTTTCTTCACTTACACCTTCAAGAACAATACCTTCTACTGCAAATGGAACTTTACTTGGGTCTCCTCCTGTAACAAATGGTTTATATTTTGAACCAAGAAAGCCACATTCTGAAAATCTACCAAGAGGAGTGGTTAAAACTATATATGGTGGTAAAATTCCCTTATAACCATAATCATATCCTTTAAAGAGAGAAACAACTGCTCCTATTGCAGGATACACAAGACGCTCTTCAGAATAATGGCCTGTTTGCATAAGATACGTTGCTGTTTCATGTCCATTTATTCCATGTGTCATACTTCTTATTATTGAATATTTATCTGCAATTTTTGAAAGATTTACAAGTAATTCATTTATTTCAATACCAGGAACATTTGTAGGGATTGATTTAAAAGGACCTGTATAATCATAACCTGCATTTGGTTTTGGGTCAAATGTATCAAGGTGTGATGGACCTCCCCATAGCCATATTTGAATAACAGATTTTGCTTTTGGTTTTATATTTGATTGAGAAAAACAAAACTCAGTAAACAAGATTAGAAGAATTAAAATTTTTAACTTTTTCATGTTTTGCTCCTTAATGTTTATATAGAAATTCCTTACTATTTATTATAGCCCACACAATATCTTCAACCGCCTGATTAAAATTTAATCCTTTTTTGTTAAAATAATTTTCAAGAATTTCAATTTCTGATACCGTTGGATATCGTGAAAGCAAGGCCAAATAAATATTTTCAATAGTTTTCCTTTTATTCCAGTTTGAATCAACAATTATTTTCTTTATATATGGACTTGACTGTATTTTTTTAAATAATGAAGAAGAATTTAATAAATACCTTAATTGTTCAACACTTATTTCATTATTTCTTTCTGATTCATAGCCAGTATCCCTTGGAGGTCTTCCAAAAAGTTCAAGAAAATCATTTGTTATAGTTCCATCATAAAGTAATATATTTTTTCTATCCGGTGGGATAATTGTATATGGTTCAGGGACTTGGCTTATATATTCAATTCCACTTTGTGTTATTTTACATAATATATCAAGTAAAACTTCTGCCTCAAGTCTTCTTGGCGGATAATATGCAAAATATTTTTCTATATCTGGATTTTTACTTTGTGGAATAAAGGATTGTTGATATGTTCTTGAATTTAATATTAAGCGATAAATATGTTTTATATTATAATTTGACCTTATAAATTCTCTTTCAAGATAATTCAAAAGTTCTGGAATTGATGGTTTGTTATCCTCTCTTATATCGTCAACTTCGTGAATTATTCCTCTCCCAAATAGCCATGACCAAATTCTATTAACAATATTTTTGGAAAAATATGGATTATTTTCATTTATTAACCAGTTAGCAAAAACAATTCTTGGATCTTTATCAGGTTGAATTTTAACTTTAGTTCCATCAGGAAATACTGCTTCAATTATTTCATTGTTCTCGGGATTAAAATAAACAATTTCTTCCTTCCATTCAAGCGTTTTCTTATAAGAAATTTTTGAAAAGAATTTACTTAAATTTTTTCTAACATTTTCAGGTAATTTCTCATATCTTACACCCATAAATGTTAAACAAACTGCTTGTGCAATTGATTCAGGGGTTTTCCCCTGGACTGCTCTATAAAAATTAACTGCTGGATTTCTAAAGTTACTACCACTTGAGGTTAAGATTTCCCTTACAAATTTATCATATGGCTTATTTTCTTTCAAAGATTGTAAAATCCAATTATAATATGCCTGAGCACCGTTTGGCCATAGATTAATTGGAAATTCAGATTTTATTCTTAATATATCACAGAATTTCATTGATAGATATTCAGCAAATTCTTCTTTATCAAGTAGTTTATCAATTAAAATTTTTCTTTTTTCCGGATTTTTATCATTTATGAAATTTTTTACTTCTTCTGGTTCTGGAATTGTGCCAACTATATCAAGGTAAACTCTTCTTATAAAAACATAATCAGAACATTGAAAGGCAGGGGTGATTCCAAGTTTATTTAAATTTGAAAACACATACCTATCAATTCCATTTTCTGGAATAGTCCAATCTTTTTGTTCATAAACTTGGTTAAAATTTTCACAACATAAAATCCTTGTAAAAGTTATTAGAGCCAGAATTAAAAACCAAAAAAGTTTAATTTTTCCCATTTTCCTCTAATTTTAGACATATTTTACTATGATAAGGTTTAGTTAAAAATTATATTTCACTTTTCAATAATTTTTCTGTATACGGATGAGATGGATTTTTAAATATTTCTTCAGTTTTCCCAATTTCAACGATTTCTCCTTTAAACATTACAGCAATTCTATCAGTAAGGAATCTCGCAATTTTTAGATTATGTGTAATAAAGAGATATGTCAAATTAAATTTCTCTTTTAAATCAATAAAAAGATTTAAAATCTGCCCTTGTATTGAAACATCAAGATTTGAAGTAGGTTCATCACAGACAATAAATTCTGGATTTGTAGATAATGCTCTTGCTATTGCTATCCTCTGTCTTTCTCCACCACTGAATTGATGGGGATAATCATTAAATCTCTCTTTTTTGATTCCAACAAGATTTAATATTTCTATTGCTTTTTCAATTTTTTCTTTCACGTTTCCTTCAATACCCTCCATTACAGCATATCCACATCTTATTCTCGGATTTAATGATTTATATGGATCTTGAAAAATAATTTGGAAGTTTTTACGATATTTTCTTAAAATTTTTTCTGGTATTTCAGTTATGTCAATATTTTTATAGAATATTTTACCTTGGTCAGGTTCAATTAACCTTATAAGAACTTTACCAAATGTTGTTTTACCTGAACCACTTTCGCCAACAAGACCAAAAATTTCTCCTTTAAAGATTTCAATATTTATATTTTTAAGAACAATTATCTTTTCTTTTTTAAATTCAGTTCTTATCTCATACTCTTTTTTTAAATTCTCAACTTTCCACAATATCTCCATATTTAAAACACCTTAAAGTTCTATTTTCAAAATTTATTTCAATTGGAACTTTTTCTTCACATATTTTCATTTTATAATCACATCTTGGAGAAAAAGGGCATCCAGGAAATAGATTTTTAAGTAGCGGAACTTCACCCTCAATTGTTTTTATTTTTTCTCCCTTTTTATATTTTTCTGGTAGACACTCTATAAGTTTTTTTGTATATGGATGAAGTGGATTTTCATAAATTTCTTTTGCTTTCCCAGTTTCTACAATTATCCCTGCATACATAACAATGATTCTATCTGAAATATAATTTGCAAGAGAAATGTCATGAGTCACCAATAGAATTGAAAGATTATGTTGGTCTACAAGATTTTTAAGAAGATTTATTATAGTAAAAGCAGTTGTTACATCCAAAGAGGTTGTAGGTTCATCTGCGAGAAGTAAAGAAGGGTTATTTATTAATGCCATTGCTATCATTGCCCTTTGTTGCATTCCTCCACTTAGTTGATGGGGATATTGATAATAAACATTAGCAGAAAGTCCTGTTTCTTCTAAAACTTTCATAACTCTTTCTTTTTTTTCCTCTTTATTTAAATTTTCTCTTATTGCTTCTTCTATTTGATTTCCAATTGTAAAAAGTGGATTTAAATATGACGATGGTTCCTGAAAAATCATTCCTATTTTTTTCCCCCTTATTTTATTCATTTCTTTTTCATTTAAATCTTTTAACCTTATTCCTTCAAAAATTACTTCTCCATCTAAAATTTTTAAATTTTTTGGTAGTAACTTTATAATTGTTCTTAATGTCATACTTTTCCCACATCCACTTTCTCCAACTATAGAAACGATTTCATTTCTTTTAATAGAAAAATCTATATCCTTTAAAATTTTCAATTCTTCATTTCCGACACAAATATTCTCCAATTTTAAAATTTCTTCCATTTTTACCAATTTTTAGGGTCAAGAACATCCCTTAATCCATCACCAAGAAAATTAAATGAAATTATTGTTAAGAAAATGAAAAACCCGGGAGTTAACATCCATGGAGCAGTTGATAGGATTCTTAAATTCCCAATACAAACAGAAAGCATATTTCCCCAACTTGGATATGGTTCTTGAATTCCAAGACCGAGTAAACTTAAAGTTGATTCTCCTAGTATATAACCTGGAATAGAGAGAGTTATGGCTGTAATTGAATAAGAAAATGTATTTGGTATTATATGTTTGAAAATTATTTTGAAAGTTGATAATCCAAGGGCTTTTGATGCAAGAACATATTCTTCTTCCTTTATTGATAAAACCATTCCTCTTATAATTCTTGCTAATCCAGCCCAACCAATGAAACTAAGTATAATAACTATTAAAAGATATATTTGAAAAGATGAAAGATTGATTGGGAAAGCAGCGCGTAAAGAAAGCATTAGATAAAAAGAAGGGAACATCATAAAAATTTCAACTATACGCATTATTATATTATCTATTTTCCCCCCAAAATATCCCGAAATACCACCTATTAAAAAACCAAGAAAAAAAGATATTGAAACACCTATTATTCCAATTGAAAGGGAAATTCTTGCTCCATATAAAATTCTTGAAAATATATCTCTTCCATGAATATCTGTTCCAAAAATAAAAATTTTCCCTTCTTTTGTTCCAAATAAATATCTATCAGAATAAAATAAACCGAGAATTTTTCTTTTTTCTCCTTTAACAAAAAAATAAATTGGACAGATTTTTTCTGTCAAAATTTCATATTTATTTAAAGCAGGATTTACAAGTTTATATTCATATACAAATGGTCTTAAATGGAATCTTTTATTTTTATCAAAAAAATGAATTTTTGTTGGAGGGCATAAAGGATAATCTCTAAACTGTTTGTTAAAAGGGTAGGGCGCTATAAAGTCAGCAAATATTGCTAGTAAATAAAGGAAAAGAATAATCCAGAAAGAAACAAATGAAACAAAATTTCTTATTTTTAATCTCTTTAAAATATTTTTCATCTTAATTTCACCCTTGGATCAACTAAAGCAAGTAGAATATCAGAAAATAGATTACCAAGAATAAGTAAAATTCCACCTATTAGTAGAGAAGCCATAACAAGATATAAATCAAAAGATAAAACACCTTCAAGAATTAATCTTCCCATCCCAGGCCATCCAGTTATAATTTCAACAAGACCTGCACCACTTAAAATTCCTGATAATTCATATCCAAAAATTGTTATCATCGGGTTTATTGCATTCCTTAAAGCATGTTTAAAATAAATTTTATAAGTGGGTATTCCTTTTGAATAAGCAGTAAAAATATAAGGTGAATTAAGAACTTCAATAAAATTGTTTTTCATTAATCTATAAAGAGACCCAATGCCTGAAATTGTTAAAATAAGACCAGGAACAAGTAAATGTTTTAAATAATCAATAAATTTTTCAATAGATGTCGCATTTTCATAAAATATAGACCTTGTTCCTCCGAGAGGCAAAATTGCTGTCTTTGAGATAAAAAATATAAAAAGCATTGCAATAAAAAACGAAGGGATTGAAATTCCAATATAGGCAAAAAATGATAATAATTTTTCAATCCAACTATTTTCTTTTATCCCAGCAAAAATTCCAAGAGGGATTGCGATTATCCATGTTAAAAAAATAGAAAAAATTGATAGAGATAGTGTATTTTTTAACCGAATTTTTATTAAATAAGATACAGGTACATGATATGAAAATGATTCTCCTAAATTAAAAGTAAAAACATTTTTAAGCCAGTAGAAATATTGAATTATTACTGGTTTATCAAGACCAAAAGTTTTTCTCATATTTTCTATTGTTTCAGGTGATATTTCTGGATTCATTTTTAATTGAGTAAAGTAATCTCCAGGAGCCATTTGAATAATTATAAAAGAAATAAATGTCATGCCAAAAATTAATGGGATAAATTGTATTAATCTTTTTAGAATATATCTTTTCATCTCTTTAAATATTTGTCAAAAAATTTAAATGCGAGTTTTCCTGAAAAAGAATGTCCTCCTTCAAATATTTCAATCCATAAATTTTCACTTACTCCAGCAACTTCATATGCCTTTTTAATCTTTTGGTGTGCCTTTTTTGCTGAATGAAACCAGAAACATGTATCATTTACTCCTGATTCAATTAAAAGTGGTTTTGGACATATTGCTGCTATAACATCTCCAACATCAGCATATTTATAAAGATATGGAACTATTTGACTTCCGCAGAAATTTGGTCTTTCTATTGCATAATGTAAAGTGGTTGTTGCATAACATATTATATCTGCTGCTTTAATTCTATCATCAAGTAGTGTTAAATATGTTGTCATTGTTCCTCCAAAAGAAAGTCCCATACAACCAATTTTTTCTTTGTCAACATAATCTCTTGTTAATAAAAAATCAATTGCTCTCATTCCATCAAAAATATTAGCACCAAGAAGTGTTCTTCCAAGTATTAAATGTTGTAAGAAATGAATGTTACATATATCTCTGGGAGCATAGATATTATGGTAACCAATTCTTTCTCCAAAACTCCTCCAGTCAGGGACTATTGTAACATATCCTCTTTCTGCCATTTGTTCTCCATAGTTATAATTATTAAGTTTAATATTATTTATTATATCAGGATTATTATTATGAACTCCTGCAACAGGGTCTTTTCCATAGGGACCATGACCATGACAACAAAGTATTGCTGGATATTTCTTTTTGTTCCCTTTTGGGATTAAAATGTATAAAGGCATAAAACAGTCTTTTTCTGTCTGTATTACCCATTTTTCTCGTATATAATTTTCTTTTTCTTCTTCAGATAATTTTTCAGGTTTCAAATCAGCAGCTTCAGGAAATTGTCCAAGTAATTCTTTAATTTTATTTATAAGTTTCTCTTTCCACTCATAAAATTCTTCTTTCGTTTTACAGTTAAATTCAAGTTCTGGTTTCATATTTTTTGCCCATTTCTCAATAAAATTATCTGTTATTTGTAAAGCATCTATTCTATTTGGCATACCTGTCTCCTTTTTAAAAATAATATTATCACATATCAAACAAAATTGCCACTTCCACCGCCACTCCCACCTTAGAGGTGGGAATTGGAGAAGGTTGATAGTCAATGGTTTTTGGGGTTATCTTAGACAGAATTTTTCTACTTTTTCAAATATTTTTATTGTATCTTCAACTTCTTTTTTGCCCCAGTTTTCATTAAAGTAAAGTGTAATATGCAAATTAAGTGCTTTTTCTGCTATAGGGCATTTATATTCAATATCTGGTGCATATGGATTATATGGATATCCAGAAGTTCCAAATGTTTTTTTCTCTTTTATAAATGGATTTTCATACATTGGAATAACATAATGAGCACCAACTGGTAATCCTTCTTTTGATAAAATTTCTGCAATTTTAAATTTATCATATTTTAATTTTTCTTCATATACCCTTATAAAACAAAACCAATAATTTGGTTGTGAATTTTCAGGTCTTTTCCATAAAGAGAATGCCTTTAAATTTTCAAAACCCTTTCTTAATTCCTCAACAATTTTGTATCTCTTTTTAGCAATTTTCTTAATTTTCTTTAATTGAACTCTTCCTATGGCTGCTTCTATTTCTGTCATTCTGTAATTTAATCCGAGAGAAACATTTCCTTTTGGATTTTCTATTCCAAATGGTTTCCCCCTATCAGCAAATCTTTTTGCCTTCCAGTAATACTCTTCATTATTAGTTATAACCATACCACCTTGACCACCACTTGTCATATGTTTTCCACTCATTAAACTGAAAACTCCCATATCTCCAAATGTTCCCACATATTTCCCATTATAAAGTGAAGCATGACTCTGAGCACAATCTTCAATTACTTTTAGATTATATTTTTTTGCAATTTCCATAATTTTGTCCATTTCGCATGGAACTCCTGCAAGATGAACAACAATGATACATTTTGTTTTTTTGTCAATTTTTTCTTCTATTGTTTTTGCAGTTAAATTTAGTGTATCAAAATCAACATCAGCAAATACAGGAATAAGTCCTTGAAATAGAATTGGCATGACAGTTCCAGGGTCAGTTATTGGTGTTGTTATTACTCTATCACCCGGTTCAAAATCACACGCAGCAATTGCAGAATGAATAGCAGCAGTGCCTGAACTAACTGCTGTAGCAAATTTTGTTCCAAAAAATTTTGCAAATTCTTTCTCATATGTATCAACTTGGGTTCCACTATATCTGTCAAGATATTTTGCTGTATTTTCTTTTGTCGCGTTTTTCATCATTTCATTTATTATTTTTACTTCTCTTGAGTCAAACATAATTCTTGATGGGAATGGTTTTTTTCTTACTGGTTTTCCGCCATCAATTACAAGTTTTTCCATAATTTACTCCTTTTTAAATTCTAAATGTTAATCCCCAGTTCCCAATTGTTGGTGGGTCCCCAGGGTCATCTTTTAATAACTCTTTATGGTTTTTAACAACTTTTTCAAATGCACTGAAATATTCCTCTATTACATTTTTATCAAATTTTACAAATCTTGGAATACTAAATACTCTTTTCCCTATATTTTCAGAAATTGGCAAAGAGCCAATTTTTGTCCTAATATCTCTTTCCGAATTTCTTATTACAGTTGGTTTTCCATCGTTATAAATATCTATATTATGAAAGACAGGATGCAAATGTAATGGTTTGTTACAACCAGGATGTGTGTAAACTCCTTCTGCTCTTAATGCTTCGCAGAATCTTGTTATTGATAGTCCATTCAATTGTTCCTTTTTATAATGTGCAAAAGGTGCGTACCACCCACCTTTTGTAAGGCCTGAATTTTTTGGAGGTCTATGTGTTTTTATGCCCGGTAATGTGTCAAGTAAATCGCAAAAATAGTTCATTGCTCTATCAATCTCTTCAAATATTTCTTTAAAGATTTTTATAAAAACAATACCTACAGCAGAAGAAAGTTGATGCATTCTATATTTATAACCACCCCATGGAACACCTATACCATTTTTTAAATAATCTATTGTTATATTTGAATGCCTTTCATAATGGCCAAATATAATTGCTCTTTCATATATTTCAAGGTCATTTGTTAGCATAATTCCACCTTCACCAATTGGAAATGATTTTCCACTCATTAAAGAAAAAGCAGAAACATCTCCAAAAGTTCCTGTCAATTTCCCTTTATAAAAACACCAATGCGAATGAGAACAATCTTCAAGTATTTTTAAATTATATTTTCGTGCTATTGGAATTATTCTATCCATATCAGCGGGATATCCAGCATAATGAACAACAATTATACACTTGGTTTTTTCTGTAATATGTCTCTCAATATCATTAGGGTCTATACATAAACTCTCCTCATCTATATCTGCAAAAACAACAGTTCCTCCAAGAGAAAGTACTGGTAAACACGAAGCCCAATAAGTCATTGATGGACAAATTACTTCATCACCTTTTCCTATTTTTAAACCAAATAAAGCAGAATGAATTGCAGAAGTTCCATTATTGTGGCATAAAGCATATTTCATTCCATATAAGGTGGCATATTCTTTTTCAAATTCCTCAGTTAAATCAGTTCCAGACATTGCTCCTTTTCTCAAAACTTCAAGAACTTTTTCTTCCATTTCTTTTGTTATAATTGGCCATCTAAAACATTCAGTGTAATCATTTTTTATTGCTTTCTCACCTCCAAGAATTGCAAGTTTACTCATTTATTCCTCCAGTTTTAAAAGTTTTATTGCATTTTCTCTGGCTATTTTATTAAATACAGTTTCACTTATTTTGCCTTCTTCTTTTAATCTTAATAGTAAATCCACAAGAGGAGTAGGAGTCGTTGGTGCACATATATCTGTTCCAAAAAGTAATCTATCACAAAATTCATTTAAAAAATCAACTGCATAATTTAAATCTCTTGCAAGTGCATTATATCCACTACCTGCTGATAAATCTCCATATAAGTTTTTATATTTTCTCATAAGTTTTGGTACAACTCCTTCTTTTTTTACTGGATAATTTGGATAACCATATCTATCATATGGCTTTTCAAGTTCAGCAATTTCAGCCCAGAATGGTTGAGAATGTCCAATAAATATAAGATTTGGGAAACGGTTAAGGCAATATTCAAGACCAGGAAGTCCAGGTTCATCATAAATTCCATAAAAATTTCCAATCTGAGGAGCAATGTGGAAAGTTAAAGGAAATCCAACTTTTTCAACACATTTAAAAAAGTTTAAATATAATGGATGAGTAAAGGGTAAATTTGCACAGACCTCTCCAATTCCTTTACATCCCAGTTCCTTATAAATAAATAATAATTCATCAATTGGTGCAGTAGGAGAATTTTCAACTGCTCTTGGGTCAATATTACAGAAAGGTATAAATCTTCCTGGATACATTTCGCATATTTCAAGCATTTCATGAGTAGAACCAACCTGTTTAGAACATTCTGGATTAACTCCCGGAAGTAATACTGCCTTTTCTACACCTATTTTATCATATATTTCAATTAACTTTTCTGGAGATGTATAATAATAGTTTCCCCTCCACATAATTGGCTTTTTCCTTGCGTGAACATGAATATCTATAAACATTTGTCCTCCCTTTTAAATTTTACATTCTGGTTTTTTATTTAATTTTGAAGAAGAGTTCTTGTCAAGATAAAGATTAACATCACTATGAAATCTTAAAAATGAAGCAGGAACTTTTTCCGATATTTCTCCTTCAACTACCTTTTTTACTGCATCTGCTTTTTGTTCCCCAGGAACCATACAGAAAATTTTATCAGCAAGTAAAATTGCAGAAACAGTCATAGTTAAAGCATTTCTTGGAACATCTTCTAAACTTTTATATCTTGCTTCTGGGTTAGGATGATTTTTATAATCATCAAACTGTTGTTTAACTGAAATTTCGTCTATTATAACTTTTGTAATTATTTCTTTATTCCATAAGTCAGTTCCTGGTTCATTAAAAGCAATATGGCCATTAACTCCAATTCCAATAAAAGCAAGATAAATCCCTCCATCTTTTTTTACTTCTTTATATTTTTCAACAAAAACTTTTTCATAATTTCTAATCATTTCCTCTTCATTTTTTCCAGCATCTTTTATATAAAAAATGTTTTCCTTGGGTATTTCAATTTTATCAAAAATATGAGTTCTTAAATATTCTGCAAAAGTATTTGGATGCCCTTTAGGTAAATCAATGTATTCATCAAGATGAAATGCATAAACATTTTTCCATTTAATAGTTTTATTTTTTGATAGATTTTTAAGAAATGTATCTTGAGATGGTGCAGCAGCAAAAATACATATACATTTTTTATTCAATTTATTTGTATATTCTTCAAGGATTTCTCCTACATCTTCTGCTGCTTTTTTGCCAAGTTCTTCGTTATTATTAAGAATGAAAATTTTAAAGTTTCTTATTTCCATAATTTTTTAAATATTTAAAAGTTTTTTTGCGTTTTCGTAAAAAATCATTTTTTTCTTCTCTTCTGATATATTTACATTTTTCATATAATCAACTATCGGAAGTTCTTGTTCCGGATATAAATAATCTGTGGCAAATAAAAGTTTGTTGAAAAATCTATTTAAAAATTCAATCCCATATTCAGGATCTCTTGTTAAAGCATTATAAGCACTCCCTGCTGAAAGGTCAGCATAAATATTTGAATAATTTGAAAGTAAATACTGGACTTTCCCCTCTTTTTCAATTTTCCCTTTTGGGTATGTATTTCTCTCTTCTGGTGTCACATTTCCTGAAATTTCTGCCCACCAGCCAGGACCATGAGCAACAAAAATTGTATTTGGGAATTCATTTAAAACTTCTTCAATATATGGAAGTCCAATCTCATCCGTTAAGCCAATAGTTGACATTTCAGGAACTCCTCCAAGGTGAAAAACTATTGAAATTTTTAGTTCTCCACATGCTTTATAAATATTTTTCATCCTTTTATCATTGAATTTTAAATTTGCAAGAATTTCTCCAAAACCTTTTGCTCCCTTTTTAACATATTCTTCAATTAAATTAAAAATAAATTTTTCATTTTCACTATTTGTTCCTCTCCTTGGGTCTACATTGCAAAATGGAATTAATCTATCTTTATATCTTTTACAAACTTTTAAAACATTATCACTTGTATTATACCAATGTGTCTCTTCTGGATTTTCAATTGGCAAAATGACCGCTTTTTCAATACCTATTTCATCCATTTTCTTTATTAATCTTTTTGGAGTAAGTGGTTTTCTTCCATAAAAGATTTTCCCAATATGAACATGATAATCAATCATTTTTTCTCCTTTTTAAAAGGTAATTTTAAAGTATAAAATATAAGAAGTCAATATTAAATTTTGCTTTTTATAAGTATTTTCTGCTTTTTAAAATTCAATATATCAAAGAACATTTTACCATTTAAAAATTGTTTTGCCATCTTTTTTGTGAATTTGGAGACAAGCAATATGTTTAAATGTATTATTTTTACATTATAAAAGTTTGTGATTTCTGGCATAAGATGTTATTATATAACATAAGGAATTTTTGAAAAAAAAGAAAAATGAAAAAATTAATGAAAATATTGATGTTTTCTGTTTTGTTCATAAATTTATATTCAGATGAATTGTTAAAAAATTTGGTTGACCATGGTGTTGCAGTTCCATTCAGCACTCACAGGGGAATTGTTGCAACAAAGGGAGAAAATGGTCAGAATGTTGTTTGTGTTTGGCTCCATGACCACAGAGGATGTTATGGACTTCTTTATATAAATGTAGATACTGAAGAAAGTGAAACATTTGAAATACCATTTAATGCAGGAGGCGATAGTCCATTTGCTTCAATCCTATCAAGTAATAACAGATTTTATTCTCATTTTGGAGGTTATTTTGTGGAATTTGATCCAGTTAAAAAGAGTTATACATTTTTTAAAAAAACATATCCTAAAATGGCAATGAGTATGACTGAAGATGATAATGGAAATATATGGTCTGTAACTTATCCTGACGCAGGGTTGGTTTGCTATAATCCTAAAACTAAAGAATTTTTTGATTATGGTCCATTGAAAAAAGAAAATTGGGCTCAATATCCTCGTTATATTGCAGTTGATGATAAAAATTGGGTTTATGTTGGGATTGGTTATACAAGAAGTAATATAATTGCTTTTAATCCTCAGACAAAACAAATAAAATATATGCTTGAAGAAAATGAAAGGGAACAAGGAGGTGCTTCTTTATTTCGTGCACTAGATGGCAAGGTTTATGGAGTTCCAAGTTCAGGGAAAAAGGATAATTGGTATGAATTTTATAATGGAGAAAAAAGAAGAATTGGTGCACTTCCTTCAGAAATAAAATCAAAAAAATATATTTCAGGTAGTCAAGGTCTATTTCACAAGGTTTTTCCTGATGGGAAAATAATAAAAGATTTAGATTTAACTGAAAGAATTTTAATAATTGAAGAACCAAAAACAAAAGAAGAATTAAAAATAAAATTTGATTATAAAACAGAAGGTGCTCATATTATGGGTATTACAGTTTCTCCTGATGGAACAATCTGTGGTGGAACTGCTTTCCCTTTTTACTTTTTCAAATATGATCCCAAAACAGATAACTGGACAAGATATCCTTGTTATGGACAGTGGAATACAATAGATACCGCAGATAAAAAAGTTTTTGTTGGTGGTTATACAGGTGGTTTTTTACTCGAATATGACCCATTTTTACCTTGGAAAGGAACTACAAAGAATGATGAAAATTCAAATCCTAAATATATAACAGAAAGTTCTCCTGATATCAATAGACCTCATGATTTATTGCCTTATAATAATGGGAAAATATTAATTCTTGCTGGGACCCCTGCTTATGGTTATACTGGTGGTGGATTACTTTTCTGGGATAGAGAAACAAAAGTAAAAACATTGATAAGGCATACAGATATTTTGCCTTTTCACTCTACAATGAGTATTGTTCAATTAAAAAATAATAAAATTCTTTGTGGAACAACTACCGCACCGGGAACAGGAGGAGAGAAAAAAGTAAATCTTGCAGAACTTTATATAATGGATATTAATACAAAGAAAATTATATGGCATAGTCCTGTTTTAGAAGAAGTAGAAAATTATAATGACCTTTTTTATGATGAAGAAAGACAACTTGTTTATGGATTTGCAGATCAAAAGATTTTTTTTGTATTTGACCCTGAAGCAAAAAAAATAATTTTTAAATGTAATACAGATAAAGATTTTGGTTCAAGTGTTTATGCTCAAGGTTCAAAAATTTTTGTATTTACACCAGAAAAAGAGTTATACATTTTGTTTAAAAACTGGATAACGAAATTTGATAGAGAAAATTTTAAATTTATCCCTATTGCTAAAGTTCCAAATATTTCCAATGGCGCCGGATATCTTAATGGTAGAATCTATTTTGTGAGTTCTTCTCATTTATACAGTGTTACGATTCCGAAGTAAAAATTCCATCAATGACTTTGCCACAGAAAGAGCATTTATTAACTATAAGATTTTTTTTCAATATTCTGTAACCATATCTTTCTATCAATAAGTTTTTACAATAAGGGCAATAAGTATTTTCTCCTACATCTCCAACTATATTTCCAGTATAAACATATAAAAGGCCTTCTTCAAAACCGATTTCTCTTGCTCTCCTTATTTTTTCAATTTCTGTGGGATAATGGTCTGACATTTTATATGCAGGGAAAAATCTACTTATATGCCAAGGAATTTTATTGTCAATGTTTTTAATCTTTCTTGCAATATCTTTTATTTGCTTTTCACTATCATTATATTCGGGAATTAAAAGAGTTGTAACTTCTACCCATATATTCAATTCTCTCATTAATTCAATATTCTCTACAACATATTTTTGGTTTGCTTGTGGTAATTTTTTGTAGAATTCTTCATCTCCTTTAAGATCAACATTTGCTGCATCAAGAAATTCAGAAATATCCTTCAGAAAACTTTTGCTCATATACCCATTTGTAACAAAATTATTATAAATACCATTTTCTTTTGCGATTTTACATGTATCAAAGGCAAATTCTCCAAAGACAGTTGGTTCCGTATATGTATATGAAATTGAAATGCAATTATACTTTTTGGCAAGGTTAACAATTTCTTCTGGTTTTCTTTTTCTTATTGTAAAAATTCTTCCTTCTTTTGGGAGATGAGAAATTTCATAATTTTGGCAAAAAGGGCAGAAGAAATTACATCCACATGTTGCAATTGAAAATGAAAAACTTCCAGGAAAAAAATGATAAAATGGTTTTTTTTCAATAGGGTCTATATTTTCAGCAACAATTTCTCCATAGACAAGTGAGTACAAAATACCTCCTTTATTTAATCTAACTCCACATTTTCCAATATTATTTGGTTCAATTACACAGAAGTGATTACATAATTCACACTGCACTTTTTCTTCTCCGAGTTTTTTCCAGTATCTTGCTATCTCCATATTTTTCTCCTTTCAGTAAAAACATATACCTTTTGAACAACTTGAAATTTCATCAGGAAGCATAAGATAATCAATTTCTTCCAAAGAACCACCATAACTTAAAACTTGAGAATTTCTGCTTCCATACCTGAAAATAGTTACACCTTTACATTTCATCTTCCACCCATTTATAAAAATTTCTTTCACTTCTTCTATTGTTGCCTGATAAGGTAAATTGACTGTTTTTGAGACAGCATTATCAGTATATTTTTGGAAAATTGATTGCATTTTTAAATGTAATAATGGTGGTATGTCAAGGGCGGTTAAAAATATCTTTTTATATTCTTCAGGAATCCCTTTTACATTTTTCAATGAGCCAGTTTTTATTATTTCTTTAAGAATTTCTGTATTTAAAAATTTATTTTCTTTCGCAATTTTTTCAAACACAGGGTTTATTTCAATGAATTTTGTTCCTTCAAGAATATTTCTAATAAAAGCAACTCCAAATATAGGTTCTATTCCACTTGAACAATTTGCTATTATACTAATGCTTCCTGTCGGTGCAATTGTTGTCCTTGTTGCATTCCTTAAAGTATCTATTTTTCCATAATAAATTGATTTTTCAAAATTTGGAAAAGAACCCTTTTCTCTTCCAATTTTAACTGAATATTCAAATGCCTTTTCATTTATAAACTTCATTAAATTTTCTGCAAGTTTAAAACTCTCATCACTTCCATAAGGTATTTTAAGTTCAAGTAATAAGTCAGCCCATCCCATAATTCCTAGGCCTATTTTCCTATTTGCTTTTGTCATTTTTTCAATTTCAGGCAAAGGATATTTATTGACATCTATAACATTATCAAGAAATCTAACAGAAATTTCAATAATTTTGTCAAGTTTTTCCCAGTTTATTTTTCCATTATTAAGAATTTTTGTAAGATTTATTGAACCAAGATTACATGACTCATAAGGAAGTAGTGGTTGTTCTCCACAATTATGGACATAAAATCCATTTGCTTCAAAAGCATTTATCCCCGGAACCTTAACATCATATACCTTTTCTTTTCCACAATATTCTATTTTTTCTATTTCATCAATAAATCTTTCTTTATTTAATTTTCTTTTAAATGATTTGAGAAGATTTTCAAGTTTTTTACTTTTTTCAATATTTCCAAAACCAATTTTTCTGGCAAAAACTTCTATATTATCTCCACTTATAATAAGTTCATGTCCATCTTTAACATAATAATATTTGTATCCATTTTTACCATCTGGAAGAAGTTTTTTACCTCCCTTTTTCCTAAATTTATAAATTTGTGACACTATTCCCATTCTTAAAAGCATCCTCTGAATAATTTTAAGATTGTTTATATCCTTTTGCCATAATCTTATAGATATTCCCTTTTTTAAATTCCCTACAACAGTTCCATCTGCGTCAAAAATTCCTCTTATAAATCCCTTATAAAATTCATATCCTGTTTTTTCTACTTTTTCTGTAATTATTTTTCTTCCTGGAAGTATTCCAAATTTTTCTGCAAGGTCTCTTATTGAAGCCATTCTTAACCTGTATTCCTCTCTCTTATTTGATACTTTTATGAATCCTTTAAAATCTTTTCTACGGGGAAGAATTTTTGATGCTTTTTCTACCTCATAGATAACAGATTTTGCTCCTTCATTATTTCCCCATACGGATATTACACCTCTTTCTTTGTTAAGTGTTCCATCTCCGATTAAAAGACCGAGAAGGTATCCTTCTTCAAATTTACTATCTCCTTTCCAATAAATTTCTCTATTATTAGATAAAATAATTTTATTTCCCGGTTTAAGTTCTTTAACTTTTTTCCAGGTTTCATGTATTTTATATCTTGTAATTTTCTGGATACTCCTTAAAGGATGTTCTTCTGTCAATTTTAACTCATATCCTTTTTTTGTGATTATTTTAAATACATCTTTCTCTCCACTATAAAAAAAGCCATCTTCATTCGTATAGTAGAATTTTCCATTTAAGGATATTGCAATAAATTTTCCAACTATTTCTTTTATTTTAAATGGACCTTTTGGAGTTAAAATCCACGTATCTCCTGAAAGACAAGGGTTGGTCGCTTCTATTTTTCCTATGGATGGAGTAGGATTATGTCTATTTATTTCATCTATATAAATTAATCCAGGGTCACCTACTTCCCAAGCACTTTGACATATTAAATCAAAAATTTCATTTGCATAAACTTCTCTTACCACCTCTCCATTTCTTGGATTTATAAGAGGATATTTTTCTTTTTTAATAACTTTTTCCATAAACTCATCACCTACAGCAACAGAGATATTAAAATTTGTAAGTATATTTTTTCTTTTAGAAGTAATAAATTCATAAATATCAGGATGGTTATAATTTAAAATTCCCATATTTGCACCACGCCTTTTTCCTCCTTGTTTAACTATTTCTGTTGCTTTATCATAAATTTCCATAAAAGAAACAGGACCAGACGCTACTCCTTTTGTGGAACCAACAATGTCTCCTTTGGGTCTTAAATTTGAAAAAGAAAAGCCTGTGCCTCCACCACTTTTATGAATAAGAGCCATATTTTTCAATGTAGTAAATATTCCATCAATTGAGTCTTCAACAGGTAAAACAAAACATGCAGAAAGTTGTCCAATAGGAGTTCCAGCATTCATTAATGTTGGTGAATTTGGGAGGAATTCAAGATTTGCCATTATATTATAAAATTCCTCTTCATATCTATTTTTTTCTTTTTCAACAGAAGCAACATGTTTTGCAACTCTTTTAAACATTTCATCAGGTGTTTCAATTATTTCTCCTTTTTCATTTCTCAATAAATATCTTTTCCTTAATACATTTATTGAATTTACAGAAAGTTTAAGTTTATCTTCAATACCAAGAATTTTTTTGCTTTCTCGTATCTGTTTTCTTTTTTCCCTGTAGAGTATATATGCTTTTGCAACATTAGAAAGGCCATTTTCTATTAAAACATTTTCAACTATATCTTGAATTTCTTCAACAGTTGGTATTTTATCTTTTTCTATCTTTTCTATAACCTTTTGTGTTAAACGTGTTGCAAGACCAATATCATCAATATTTTGTGATTTTAATGCCCTATAAATAGCAAATTCTATCTTTTCTGGTAGGAACTTCTGTATTGAACCATCTCTTTTTTTAATATATTCAACCATCAATAATAAATTTACTTCTTTCCCTTATATATGTCAAATAAATCCCCCCTTTCCCCACCTCTAAGGTGGGATGTGGGAATGGTTGATAGACAATGAATTTCAGAGGTAGTTTTTGAGAATTTTAAGTATTTGATTTATTTTTATTTTAAGATATTTTTTTGCATTTTTGATTGATTCTTCAACAAATACAGGACATGGAACAATACTAAAAATTGAAACAAACTCACTTTTTAAAAATTTATAAACATTTTCATCAACTATTCCAGCAAGAACTATTGTAGGAATTTTATATTTTTCTGAATATTTTATAATTTCTCCAACTGCTTTTCCATAAAATGATTGTTTGTCTATTTTGCCTTCGCCTGTTATTATAAGGTTTGCATTTTTAATTTTCTCTTCAAATTCTCCTATTTTTAAAATCTCTTTAATACCTGAAAAAATTTCTGCATTCAAAAAGGATATAAAACCAGCACTAATTCCACCTGCAGCACCAGACCCCTTAATTTTATTTACTTCAATCCCTGTATATTTTTTAATCAGTTTTGCGTAATGCCTCAATCCCTTATCAAGTAATTTTACCATTTCTATATCAGCACCTTTTTGGGGTCCATATACATAAGATGCACCATTTTTACCATAAAGAGGGTTTTCAACATCTGAAAGAACTATAAATTTAATTTTTTTCAATTCCTTATAATTTTTAGGATACTCAATTTTTTTAATTTTTAAAAGGTCTTCTCCTTTGCCTGGATAAATGATATTTCCGCTTTTGTCAATAAATTTAAAACCAATGGCTGTTAAAAAACCTATACCACCATCATTTGTTGCACTTCCACCAACTCCTACATAAATTTTTCCACAGCCATTATTTATAGCATCAATTATAATTTCTCCAAGTCCATAAGTTGTTGTTTTTAATGGATTTTTTTCATTTTCTTTTAACAATGCAAGACCTGATATTTTAGCCATTTCAATAAAAGCAGTTTTCTCTTTTATTAAATATTTTGTTTTTATTTTTCTTCCAAGAGGGTCATGTGCTTCTATCTCAATATATTTACCACCAACTATATTTTTTAGAACCTCAACTGTTCCATCTCCACCATCAGCAATTGGGAATTTTATTATTTCTACGGAAGGAATAATCTTTATTATTTCTTTTTCAATTATTTTAACTATATCTGTTGATTTCAAACATCCTTTGAAAGAATTTGGAGCAACAACTATTTTCATAAAAAAATTATAATTGATTTTTGAAAAAATTTGAAGTATAATTGATTAAATACGGGGCGTAGCGCAGTCCGGTTAAGCGCGCTTGGTTTGGGACCAAGAGGTCCTCGGTTCAAATCCGAGCGCCCCGATTGAGAATCTATTCCCTGGCATATTTAACTAGGAGAAAAAATGAAAATATTTATAGACACAGCAAAAATAAATGAAATAGAAGAAGCATTTTCATGGGGAATTATTGATGGAGTTACAACAAATCCTTCTTTAATAAAAGCAGCATGCGATGAATTGAGAAATAAGGGGGAAAAGATAGATATGGAATCATATATAAAAAGAATTCTTGAAGTTGCAAAAGGATATCCGGTTAGTCTGGAAGTTATAGGAACAAATTTTGATGATATGTATAAAGAGGCAAAAATTCTTTTTGAAAAATTTAATAAAATTGCAAATAATGTTGTTATAAAAATTCCTATTAATCCATCTCTTGAAGAAAAAGCAGATTTTGATGGACTTAAAACAATTTATAAACTTTCAAAAGAAGGGATTCCTGTAAATGTGACTTTAATTATGAAAGTAGAACAAGCAATTTTAGCAGCAAAAGCAGGAGCAAAATATGTAAGTCCATTTGCAGGAAGAATTGATGATTATTTAAGAAGCGAAAAGATTGGATGGAAGGATTTTAAAAAGGATGAGTATTATCCTGAAAATGGTGTTGAATTTGATGGGAAAATAATAAATGATAATGGCATTTTAAGTGGGGTTGACCTTGTAAGAAGAATTGTGGAGATTTTTAAAAAATATAATTTTGAAACAGAAATTATAGCAGCGTCTATAAGAAATTCAAGACAGATAAGAGAAATTGCAGAAACTGGCGCTCATATTGCTACAATTCCATTTTATGTTCTTAAAGAAATGCTAATACATTATAAAACAGCAGAAGGAATGAGAAAATTTGTTTCAGATGTTGTTCCTGAATATAGAAATTTATTTGAATGACCGATAGAGAAAGATTGAAATAGGTATAAAATTAAGAAATTATTAAAGAACAATTCCTCCCTCTTCAGCAAGAAATATTCCCTTCATTTTCATTTCAAGAGAATGTGGATTTTCCGCATATTTTAAAGCAGTTTCTTTATCTATAAACCCTCTGTTATAAAGGTCTAAAAGAGAATCTTCAAAGTCCTGCATGCCTTCATTTTTTCCACTTTTTATAGCTTTGATTATTTTCCCATCTTCACCTTCAAGGATTAAACGAGAAATTAAAGGATTAACAAACATAATTTCTACTGCTGGTACTCTTTGGACTTTTTCTTTTATTGATGGAAGAAGTATTTGTGATATTACACATCTTAAATGTAAACTTAAATCTTTTCTTACCTGTGGTTGCTTTGTTTCAGGAAAGAAATTTAAAATTCTTCCTATTGTTAATGTTGCATTTTGACTGTGTAATGTTCCAAATACAAGATGTCCTGTTTCAGCAGCATGAATTGCAAATTCAACTGTTTCTTCATCTCTTATTTCACCAATAAGAATAACATCTGGGTCTTGTCTTACTGCATATTTTAATGCTTCTTTAAAAGTTCTAACATCTATTCCAATTTCCCTTTGAGTTATTATTGCTTTATCATTTTTGTAAAGATATTCAATAGGGTCTTCAATACATAAAATATGACATGCTCTTGTTTTGTTTATTTGATTTATTATTGCAGCAAGAGTACTTGATTTTCCACTTCCTGTAGGACCTGTTACAAGAACAAGTCCATTTAAAAATTCACATACTTTTTTTGTGCTTTCAGGTAAATTTAATGTTTCAAAATCAGGGATAAAAGATGTTATTCTTCTTGCTACAAGAGCAAATGTTCCTCTTTGTTTAAAAATATTAACACGAAATCTGCCTATATCATGAAATCCCATAGAAGTATCAATATTACCTGTTTCCTCCAGAATTTTCTTTTCTTTTTCCTGAAGAAATTCAAAAATTATTTTATTGAGATCATCTTCATTTATCTTTTCATATTCTTCTATTTTTACAATTTCTCCTTTAATCCTTAATACGGGTTTTGAACCAACCTGTAAATGAATATCAGAGGCATTTTTTTCTTTTGATAGTTCCAAAAATTCCTGAAAAGAAAATTCTTTTTCCATTTTCTCCTTTGTATGTTATAATATTTAAATAAATGAAAATAATTATAGTTTATTTTTCGCTTACAGGCAATACCAGAAAACTTGCAGTGAAGATATATGAAATACTTAAGTTAAAAAATTTTGATGTTAATTTATTTGAATTAGAAAGTAGAGAAAAAAGTTCTTTTTTAAAAAATTGTTTTAAGATCGGAAGAGCGGTTCAGCAGGAATGCCGAGACCGATATCGTATGCCG
>CAZCUO010000048.1:0-2801 GCA_964502135.1 uncultured bacterium | reverse complement strand
AGAGCCAATTCATTTTTAATGTCCTTCAATATCTCTTTTATCACTCTAATATTTTCCTCTATTTTTCCCATTTTTTCAACATTAATTTTCCTTTCAATTTTAGAAAATATTTTATTTTCATCTTTAAAAACAATCTCCATTTCCCAAACCAAATCTTCTATAATGGTAAATGAGGAAGTAATTGCATTCTTTATTGATAATGGTATTTTTTTCATTTCTTATTTATTATCTCGTTCAAAAATTTTTTTGCAGGTTCAAATTCTTTATCAAATTCAAAAGTTCTTCTTAAATATTCAATTGTCTTTTCTTTATTTCCCATTTCATAATAAACAATAGCCATAAGAAAATTACTTCTTGGTTCATAAGGAGAAATTTTTAATAACTGCACTGCTTTTTTATAGGCATTTTCTATCTTTCTTTCTCTTAAATCCTTTTCTATACCTTTGGCACTTAAATAACTAAAAATTTTTTTACTTTCAGGAGTTAGAATTTCCTCTGGGGAATTATTATAAATATAGGCAAATATAAAAGAAAAAAGGAAAAGAATAAAAGGAAGGAGAATTTTTTTATTTTCAAATATTTCCTTGTATCCCCATGTAAGTAAATATGAGGCAGAAATTGAAAGGCAGGCAACCGCTGGTAATCTATACCTATCAGTTATGAAAAATAACACAACCCATAAAATATTTGAAAATGTAAAGGCAATAAATAAAAAATTCTTCCTAAAATCTTTAAAAAGTAAAAATAATCCAACAATACCTAAAGGAACTATAAATCCAAACCTTATAAAGGAAAATTTTAAAGAAGGTATTATTCTTTCCATAAGATAAACATTCAAATTCTGTGGCCATTCATAACTTGTAAAAAAGAGATTTAACTTTTTTAAAAATAGTTTCCAAAATTCAACTGAAAAAGGTGACAACAAATCTCCTTTTGGATAACAAAAAAGACCAATTGAATCTGAACTATTACCTATTCTCCAATTTATAGGTCCATTTGAACAAATAGGAACAAATATTTTCCCAACAAACCAATTTCTTAAAGTCACAGGCAAAATAATAAATCCGCTGATTAAAATCAAAAGAAAAAATATAAAAACTTTTTGTTTTAAAGGAGAAATTTTAAAATTGACAACATTCTCCTTATAAATTAAAAGTCCAAGAAATAAAAAAGGAAGAAAAATACCAATTGTAGGTTTTGCAAGTGCAGAAAAACCAAGCATAATTCCTGTTAATATCCAATATCTTAAATTTTTTTTCTTAAGTGAAATATAAAGTGATGTAATAAAAGCTACATAAAGAAAAGTTATAAGAGAGTCGCTTAAAATTGTAACTGAATAAACAATAAAAGTTTTATAAAAAGAGCAAAGAAAACAAGAAATTAAACCAGTTTTTTCATCAATAATAATTTTCCCGAGTAAATAAACCAAATAACATAAAAAAACATCTATTAAAATCTGGATTAAATATATTCCTATCAAATTACCTCCTGTTAAAAGATAAATAAAAGTTAAAAAGTATGGGTAAAAAGGAGCCATATAAAAAACTTTACCATCTACATAAAATGGATGTTTTAAAATCTGTTCTGCCCATAAAATGAAGGTTTTTTGATCATGTTTATCCATAATATAAGGGTCAAAAAATACAGTATCTTTGAGAAAATATAAGTAAATAACCCTTAATAAGAAAGCAAAAAACAATATTGCCATAAGCACCAAATCTTTTTTCTCAATTCTTCTTTTTATCATTTTACCAAGTAATTAGTTAAATAATTAAAAATGAGTTTGAGGTTTTATAAAATTCAATAACATCTTCAATTATTTCTCTTATTCCATATGATGGTTTAAAATCAATTAATTTTTTTATCTTACTTATATCAGGTAATCTTCTTTCCATATCTTCAAATCCTTTATCATAAATTTCCTGAGGATTAACAAATACAATTTCAGAAGAACTTTTTGTTAATTCTTTTACAAGAAAGGCTAGGTCTTTTATTTTTATTTCTTCACAACTACCAATATTAAAAATCTCTCCAAAACTCTCCTCTTTCTCTATCAATTTTATCAAACATTGAACAACATCTTTTACATGAATGAAACACCTTGATTGTTCACCATTCCCAAAAACAGTAATTGGATTTCCAGTTAATGCCTGTTTAACAAATCTTGGAATAACCATCCCATATCTTTCTGATTGTCTTGGTCCAACTGTATTAAACAATCTTACAACAATAACAGGCAATTTATGCTCTTCATAAAAGGCAAAAGATAAAAACTCATCAATTGCTTTAGTACATGCATATGACCATCTTTTCTTTTTTGTTGAACCTATAATAATATCCGCTTCTTCTGAAAATGGCACATCTTTACTCTTTCCATATATTTCAGATGTTGAAGCGATTAAAACTTTCTTCTTGTATTTTGCACAGTGTTTTAAAACATTGTAAGTTCCCTCTATGTTTACAATAATTGATAAAATTGGGTTTTCAATGACTTTTTTTACTCCAACTATTGCTGCCAGATGGAAAACAAAATCAACTTTTTTAATTAATTCTTCAAGAATAAAACTATTTAGTATAGTATCTATGATTAATGTTAGATTTGGATGAGTTAAAATATTTAAAATATTTTTTAAATTTCCTGTTGAAAGGTCATCTATAATTATTACTTTTTTATTTTTTTTAATGAGTTCTTCTGCTAAATGAGAACCAATAAATCCACATCCACCAGTAATTAAAAATTTTTCCATTTTTATAATTTTTTATTTTTAAAACACACCAAAAAACACGATTTTTAAAAGTTA
>CAZCUO010000047.1:0-6142 GCA_964502135.1 uncultured bacterium | reverse complement strand
AAAAAAAGGAAAACATTTTTATGAAATAGATGGATTAAAAAAATATTTAAAAAATATAATAAAGAAAGAGGATGCAATTCTAATTAAAGGTTCAAGGATTATGAAAATGGAAGAAATTGTTGATTTTCTGAAGGAGATTTGAAATGTTATACAAATTTTTATATTCTTTTGTTAAATATTGGTTTGGTTTTAATATATTTAGATATGTTACAGTAAGAGCAGCACTTTCAACATTTACTTCAATTTTATTTTCTCTTCTTTTTGGCAGAAAAATCATAAATAAACTAAAAAATTTTTGTCACCCCAATATGCTTGATTTCAGAGATGAAATTAAAAGAAAAACACCAACAATGGGTGGAATTATAATTCTTAGCGCTTTATTAATTTCAACAATTTTATGGGCAGATGTTAAAAATACCTATATCTTACTTTTATTATTTCTAACAATATCTTTGGGTTTTGTTGGTTTTGTAGACGACTGGACAAAATTGAAACATAAATCATACAAAGGTGTAAGGCCTCTTTTCAAAGTTGTCTGCCAAATGTTTATTGGATTTATTATAGGGATTATTCTTGTTTACAACGAAAATTTATCATTTAATACTTCCATTCATCTTCCTTTTTTCAAAAAAATTATTTTACCTCTTGCTGAATATTACATACTTTTTACTGTTTTTATTATTGTTGCAACATCAAATGCTGTAAATTTAACAGATGGAATGGATGGACTTGCAATTGGTTGTGTTTTAACTGTCGCACTTGCATATGCAATAATATCTTATGTTATAAGTAATATTAAATTTGCAAATTATTTAAATGTTCCATTTGTAAAAGGTGCGGAAGAAGTAACTGTTTTTACTGCTGGTCTTGTTGGCTCATGTCTTGGATTTTTATGGTTTAATGCTTATCCTGCAGAAATATTTATGGGTGATACAGGTTCTTTGCCTCTTGGAGGAATTATTGGACTTCTTGCCATAATAACAAAACAGGAACTTTCATTAATTTTTGTTGGTGGAATATTTTTGGCTGAAGCATTATCTGTAATAATCCAGGTTATCTCATTTAAAAGTAGAGGGAAAAGAATTTTCTTAATGACCCCTATTCATCATCATTTTGAATTAAAGGGTGTTCCTGAATCAAAAGTAGTTGTTAGATTCTGGATTATTGGAATTATACTTGCTTTATTCACAATTATAACTTTAAAAATAAGATGATAGAAATAAAAAATAAAAAAATTGGAATTATTGGTCTGGGAATAAGTGGATTTGACTCAGCACTTTTTCTAATTGAAAATGGAGCAGAAGTTTATATTTCTGAAAAAAATTATAATGGAGAAATTAAAGAAAAAATTGATATTTTAAAAGAAAAAGGAGCAAAATTTGAAATTGGTGCTCATAGTGAAGAATTTTTAAAAAATGTTGATTTTATTGTTATAAGTCCAGGTGTTGACGAAAAATCAGAAAATCTTAATTTTTTGAAAAAAAGAAAAATTCCTGTTATAAGTGAAATTGAACTTGCATATAATTTCTCAAAAAGTAAAAAAATAATTGGTATTACCGGAACCAACGGTAAAACTACAACAACAAGTTTGCTTGGAGAAATTTTTAAAAATTCAAATTATAAATCTGTAGTTTGTGGAAATATTGGAAATTCATTTATAGGAGAAATCAAAAACATTGATGAAAACACATGGATTGTTCTTGAAGTTAGTAGTTTTCAACTTGAAAAAATAAAAAATTTTAAACCATATATAGCATGTCTTCTTAATATTGATTATGACCATTTTGACAGATATTCAAATATGAATGAATATATTTCAGCGAAAAAAAGAATATTTGAAAATCAAGATGAAAATGACTTTTCCATTTTAAACTTTGATAATTACTGGATAAAAAGGTTATTAAAAGAAATAAAAAGTAAAAAATTATTTTTCTCCTTTTCAAAAATTTTAAATGGTGCTTACTATGAGAATGGAAAAATATTAATTAACATAGAAGGGAAAATAAGAAAAATTATAACAGAAAATGCAAAATTATATGGAAAAGGGAATATTGAAAATATAATGGCATCTTCTTTAATTTCTGTTTTATGTGGAATAGATGAAGAAACAATACAAAAAACAATAGAAAATTTTAATCCCCTACCCCATAGAATGGAAATAGTGGCAGAAATTGATGGCATAACTTTTATTAATGATTCTAAATCAACAAATCCACATTCAGTTAAAAATTCAATTTTAAGCATAGATAAAAAAAATAAAATAATACTAATTCTCGGAGGGAAAGATAAAGGTTTTCCATATAGTCAATTAAAAAAATATTTAAAAGGAAAAGTAAAATTTATAATATTATTTGGAGAAGCAAAGGAAAGAATAAAAAAAGAGTTAAAATCAGTTAATATACCAATTGAAACTACTGAAAATTTATCAGATTGTATAAAACTTGCAAAAAGTATTGGAAAAAAAGGAGATGTAGTTTTATTTTCACCCGGATGCTCTTCTTTTGATATGTTTAAAAATTATAAGGAGCGTGGAGATGTTTTCAAAAAAGAAGTTTTTTCTTTATTATAATATTTATTTTGCTGGACTATTTCTTATTCTGCTTGGAAGTGTATTTGTTTTAAGTTCAAGTTTTTCTTATAGTTTAGAAAAAAATAATCTTACTTTTTATTTTATAAAACATATAAATTACCTCTTTTTAGGACTAATATTGGTCTTTTTTATCCAGAAAATTGATTTAAAAAAAATTGAAAAACTTACTACTTTAATATTTATTTTTTCCTTTTTAATCTTAATTTTGCCAGTTCTTCAAGGAAATTTAAGATGGGTTAAAATTGGTTCTTTTTCATTTCAACCTTCTGAATTTGTAAAAATAACATTCATTTTATATTTATCAAACCATATTAAAAAAATTTCGGGAAGAGTAAATTATTTTAAAAACCTTATTTTACCCTCTATAGTATGGATATTAATTACAGGAATACTTCAATTACAAAAAGATTTGGGAACATTTGTAATCATAACTATTGTATATTTGGGAATTTTATTTATTTCAGGATTAAAAATGAAATATATACTAAATCTTTCGGTAATTTCTATATGTTTAATAATTGGCTTAATTTTACTTTTCCCTTATAGAATAGAAAGAATTAAAAAACATGGTAAAGAATTCCAAGCAAAACAAGCAATTATTTCTTTAAGTTCTGGTGGCCTTTTTGGTAAAGGATTTGGTGCTGGCACGAGAAAATTAAGATATGTTCCAGAAATACATAAAGATTTTGTTTATGCTGTTGTTGGCGAGGAACTTGGTTTTATTGGTGCATTTGGAGTTTTAGTTTTATTTGCAATTCTTGTATTTTGTGGACTTGAAGTTTCAAAAGAGTGCGACAATTTATTTGAAAAGACACTGTCTTCAGGAATAAGTATTTTATTTGGTATCCAATTTATATTGCATGCATGTGTTGTCCTATCAGTAATCCCAACAAAAGGGACAACATTACCATTTTTTAGTGTTGGGGGATCTTCCTTAATAGCAAATTTAGTGGCTTTTGGTATATTAATAAAAATTTCTAAAAATGTTGCAAACAAAGTTGGAATAAAAGATATTGAAGAGATAACCTTAAATTTAAAATGAAATTAAAAGGTATTATATTTGATGGAGATGGTGTTTTATTTGATACAGAAAATTTGCATGTTATTGCTTGGAAAAGTTTTCTACCTTCTTACAATATTAATTTGACAGATGAAGATTTTAAGAAAGGAATTGGAGTTGAAGATAAAATTTTCTTAGAAAATTTAAAAGACGTAGGTAAAATACCAAAAAATTTAAAAATTAAAGAACTTATTGAAAGAAAAAGTGAAACATTGCAAAAAATACTGAATAATACTGATATAAAAATTTCTGAAGAAATTAAAGAAATTTTAAAATATTCTAAGGGAAAATATAAAATCGCTATTGCCTCAAATTCAGAAAAAAAATTTATTTTAAAAGTTGTTGAGAAACTTAGAATTTCACAATTTTTCGACCTTATTCTTACAAGAGATGATGTAATAAATCCAAAACCATTTCCTGATATATACAAACTTGCTTCGGAAAAATTAAATATCCCCCCAGAAAATTTGATTGCCTTTGAAGATTCAGAAACGGGAATAAAATCTGCAAAATCAGTTGGTATTTTTTGTGTTGCTTTAAAAACGACAACACCTATTGAAAAATTAAAAATGGCTGATATAATAATAGATAAACTTAATTTAGAAAATTTTAAAAAAGTGATCAACATTTTCAATGAAAGTGAAAAATATTGAATCAGAAAGAATAAGAAATTTACCAACTTATTTATTCCAGGAGATAAACACTAAGAAATTAGAATTAAGAAGGCAAGGTAGAGATATTATTGATTTTGGAATGGGTAACCCAGACAAACCTCCCCCTACTCCCATAATAGAAAAACTTAAAGAGGTTTTAAATGACCCAAAAGTTCATAGATATAGTGTCTCAAAAGGAATATTGAATTTAAGAAAAGAGGTGGCAAACTGGTATGAAAAAAGATTTGGAGTTAAACTTGATCCAGAGGAAGAAGTAATTGTTTGTATTGGTTCTAAAGAAGGTATAAGTCATTTGGCACTTGCTATATTTGACAAAGGTGATGTCGTTCTTGTTACAAATCCTACATATCCGAGCCATTTATATAGTGTAATTTTTGCTGGTGGCACAATTTATGACCTTCCTTTAACTAAAGAAAATAATTTTATTCCTGACCTTTCACAGCCAATATATGATAGATTTCCAAAACCAAAAGCAATGATTATAAGTTATCCTAATAACCCAACTACTCAGGTTGTGGATATTGAATTTTTTAAAGAAGTTGTTAAATTTGCAAAAAAAAATGACCTTATAATAATTCATGATATTGCCTATTCTGAAATATATTTTGACGGATATAAACCTCCAAGTTTCCTTCAAGTTAAAGATGCAAAAAAAGTAGGGATTGAGTTTTATTCATTATCAAAAACCTATAATATGCCTGGTTGGAGAGTTGGTTTTGCAGTTGGGAATAAATATGTAATAGGAGCACTTGCAAAATTAAAAAGTTATTATGATTATGGAATTTTTACGCCAATTCAGGTAGCGGCTATAACTGCTTTAAGACTTGACGAGAAATATATAGATGAAGTAAGAGAAACATATAGAAAAAGAAGAGATACACTTGTTGATGGATTAAATAAAATCGGTTGGAATGTTGAGAAACCAAAAGCAACAATGTATATATGGGCTGAAATACCCGAAAAATTTAAAAAAATGGGTTCAATGAAGTTTGCCCTTTATCTACTTGAAAATGCTGAAATTGCAGTTTCTCCTGGTGTTGGATTTGGTAAATATGGTGAAGGGTATGTAAGATTTGCACTTGTAGAAAATGAACAGAGAATAAAACAAGCAATAAAAAATCTTAAAAAATTATTCCTTGAGAAATAAAACTCTTTAAAGTTGACAAAGGAGAAGATAATTGTAAAATTTTTTATTAGCCGGGATGGCGGAAAGGAAGACGCAACGGACTTAAAATCCGTTCTAAACAAATTTTCAAAATCCTTGATACATATATTAAGCCCTTGATTATCAATAATTTAAGTAGATTTTTCACTTTTTCATATTCTTTCATATTTTTTCATTTTTTGGCACATTTATGGCACAAATATGGCACAAAAATTTTTCTGTAATGTTTTCAATATTTTAGCGTTTTTTAAAAAAGATGAATGTGTCTAATGAAAAATTTTAATCAAATTTTTTAATGAAGGAATTGACAACAAAAAGTGGTATTAAGTTAGGAATTATTTAGAGACGAACCTTTATAATATAAATATAAAAATTTACATCCAAAATTCATTTCCACAATATTGGCAATATTTAGCAGATTTCTTATTAGGTTTTCCACATTTATCACAATATTTTATGTTTGGTTCTACTGGTTCTTCTTCACCAAATTTCTTTATTTCAATTTTAAATTTTGAACCTTTAACACTATATTCCAATTCCTCATCAATTTCTTTCACCACAATAAATCCTCTCACTTCTTTCCCTTCTTTTTTTGCTAAATTTTCCATCACCCATGCCATATATTTTTGAATTTGTCCAACTACTTTGTAAGA
>CAZCUO010000046.1:0-6263 GCA_964502135.1 uncultured bacterium | reverse complement strand
GCTCTTCCGATCTAAAAATACAAAAAAATTTGTTACAAAAATAAATGGGAAAATTGTGGGTTTTTGCTCATATAGAATAGATAAAATTAAAAAAATAGGAACTGTTGGATATAATGGAGTATTACCTGAATATAGTGGAATGGGAATTGGAACATATCAAATTAATAAAATTCTTGAGTTAATGAAAAAAGAAGGTATGGAAATAGCAGAGGTTTTAACTGGATTAAATGAAGGCCATGCACCAGCACGAAGAATGTATGAAAAAGCAAACTTTAAAGAGTTTTTTAGGTCAATATTATATACAAAAAAACTCTAAGGATGGAGAAATTTAAAGATTGTTATTTGAAAAAAGAGGATAAATTTTTTTTATTTGGCAATAGCAAAGTTGAAAGGAAAATTTCTTTAGAAAAAGGAAATTTTTTTACAATAAGTTTTTATGATAAAGAAAACAAAAAAGAATGGATAGAAAAGAAAGTTCAGAAAAATCTTTTGTTAGATTTTTCATTTGATGGATTGGTTGGAATTAAAATTGGAAGTGAATTATATTTCAGACCACTTGTTTTAAAAGATGTAAAGGCAACAATTGAAAAAGAAATTTCAGGTAATGAGATTTTTAAAGTTATTTTTTATCTGTCAGATAATTTTTCAAAAACCTTTATAAAAAGAAACTATTTAATTTATCCTCAATTACCATATATTATTGTGGAATCGGAAATATTATCAGAAAATTATCCTTCCGGTGATTTTTATAATGAAAGAGAAAATATTATGGATATTATAAGAATTAAGAAAAAAATATTTTATGAAGGAAAATCAGTTGAATTTTTCACAAGAACTGATAAGACAAATCAACTTATAAAAGAAGAAACTTTTAATTCTTCAAAAAATTGGAATTTAAGGGGGAATTTTATATATTTTAAAGATGTGAAAGATAATTGTGGTATTTTCATTTTAAAAGAAAGTCCAGTCACTTCTGATTTAAGGCCTGAAGTAAGATGTGATTTTGAAGTTTTTGAAAATAATTTTAAAATGATGGGTTGGGGTATTAGGCCTGAAGATTTTTCCGTTTCTAAATGGAGAAAAAGTTATAAATTTGTAATTGGTTTTTTCAAAGGAACTGAAATTGATGCTTTAATTTCTTTAAAAAAATACCAAATGCATAAATATAATTTAATTCCTGAAAGAGATTACATGATTATGGCAAATCCATGGGGTGATGGTAATGTTTATAATAATTTATGCGAAAAATTTGTTTTAAATGAACTTGAAAGTTGTTATAAATTTGGTATTACACATTACCAGATTGATGATGGATGGGAAGGTGGTGGGAAGGCAATTGATATAATAAACAATAGATTTATTGATAAGAAATTCTGGAAAGTTGATAAAAAAAGATTTCCTCATTCTTTTTATAAAATAAGTGAGAAAGCAAAAAATCTTGAAATAACTTTGGGGCTTTGGTTTGTTCCAAATAGAAATAATCAATATAAAAATTATCTTGAAGATGTAGAAGTAATTTTAGATTTTTATAAAAAATTTGGAATAAAAGTTTTCAAACTTGATGCCATTAATATTCAAACAAAAGAGGCAGAAGAAAATTTTGAATTATTCTTAAAAGAAGTTTATGAAAAATCTAAAAAGGAAATTATTTTTAATTTTGATGTTACAGGAGCATTTGATAAAAGACCAGGATATTTTTACCTTTTAGAATATGGAAATATCTTTCTTGAAAATAGATATACAAATATTAAAAATGATTATGCAGAAAAAAAATATTATCCATATAAAACATTAAGAAATTTATGGCAACTTTCAAAATATGTTTTACCCCAAAAATTACAGATAGAAATATTGAACATTTATCTTAATAAAGAGCAATATTCTGAAAAGGATATTCTTGCACCTATAAATTATGATTGGGAATATTGTTTTGGAATAACTATGTTTTCAAATCCTTTATTCTGGGGAGAGATTTCTAACTTTCCAAAAGAAGCAGTAGATAGATTAAGAGATTTAATTATAATTCATAAAAAATACAAAAAAGAAATTTTTTCTTCATTTATCCTACCTATTGGAGAAATTCCTAATGGTTTTAATTGGACTGGTTTTGTTGCTTATCCAAATATTGAAAATAAAGAAGGTTTCATTTTAATTTTTAGAGAGAATAGTCATAGAAAATTTTATGAAATTAATTTTGAAAAATTTAAAAATAGAAAAGTTTCTCTTATTTATTCCTCATCTGATTGTAATTTTTCATATTTAAAAGATTCAATTAAAATAGAACTTGAAAAACCAAATTCTTTTGCTTTTTTAATTTTCAAATAAAAAATTTTTGTGTTAAAATCTAAAACAAAAGGAGAAATCTATGCTATCAAAATATGAAATCCATAAAAAAAATATACTTAATAAAATTTATGAAAACGAAAAAATATCAAGACAAGAACTACATGAATTACTTGATTTAAGATTTGCAACAATTACAAAAATAGTTAAAGATTTAATTGCAGATGGAATAATAGAAGAATCAGGTGAGAAAAGAAAGAGGGAAAAAGGTAGGCCTCATTCATTGTTAAGGATAATTCCAGATTGTAGATTTTTTGTAGGGTGTGAATTAAATCCAGAAAATATAATCGCGTTAATATTAAATATTAAAGGTGCTCTTATTATAAAAGATAAAATTGAAATTTTAAAAACAGATACAAAAGAAGATATTTTAAAAAAAATTGAAATTTTGTTAAAAAATGTGATTGAGAAAAGTAAAATTGAGAAAAATAAAATTTACGGAATTGGATTTGTTGATCCTGGAATAATTGATGTTGAAAATGGAGTTTCAATTTTTTCTTCTATTCTGCCTCAATGGAAAAATGTAGAGACAAAAAAATATATTGAAGAAAAACTTAATATAAATACATTTATAACTGGTAGTGCTCAAGCAAAAGTTTTAAGTGAAAAATTTTTTGGAGAAGGTAAAGAGAGTAAAAATTTTATATTTGTTGAATTTGGAAATGGAATAGGGTGTGGTATAATGAGTGAAGGGAAAATAGTTCATGGTATTGGAGGAGTTGCTGGAGAATTTGGACATATAAAAATAAAAGGAATAGAAGAAAATTGTAATTGCGGGAAAAAAGGTTGTTTAGAAGCAGTTGCAAGTATTCCTTCTATTGAAAAAAGGATAGAAACTATTATAGGAAAAAGATTGACAATAAAAGAAATTGTAAATGAATATGAAAAGAATAACCAAAAGATAAGAGAGATATTAGATGGTATTTTTGATATTTTTTCTACATCAATCTCAAATCTTATAAATATTTTAAATCCCGAATTTGTAATACTTGATAAAAATTTTCTTCTTTTTGAGAAATTTCTTGATGAGTTTATTAAAAAAATTAAAAATAATATGGTTTATGATTATCCTTTAAAATTTAAAATTTCAAACTTTGACGAAGATATTGGGGCTATTGGTGGTGCATGCCTTTCAATAAGTAAATTTCTTGGACTTGACATTTAAATTTTTTTAAGATATTATTTACAAAAAAGTAAAAAATTAAAAAGGAGGAGAATATGGAGAAAAAGAAAATATCTGATTTTAGATATGACACAGGTCCTGCAAGGATTCCTTGGAGTGCAGTTGGAGAGAAAGTAAAATTAGAAGATATAATGGAGATTATAAAATTTCTTGTTCCGCCTAAGGGAAAAGATAAGAGATATAAAAAACAGATTGAAAAGGTAAAAAAAGAATTAAAGAAACTTATTGAAAATTCAAACCTTGCAGGGAAATTAACTCTTGGAGAAAAAGTTTCTCAACTTGAAGAAGAAGTTAAAAAATTTCTTGGATGTAAATATGCTGTTTTTCTTACTAATGCAACTGCTGGTTTTGAAATTGCATATAAATTTGCTGGACTTAAACCTGGGGATGAAGTTATAGCACCTGCAATTACATTTATTGCTACAATTTCTTATCCACTTGCTATTGGTGCAAAAGTTGTTCTTGCTGATATTGATCCAAAAACTTTAAATATGGACCCTGAAGATGTTGCAAGAAAAGTAACAAAAAATACAAAAGTTATTGTTCCTGTTCATATTGGTGGTTATCCATGTGATATGGATGCAATAATGGATATTGCGAAAAAATTTGACATAGTTGTTCTTGAAGACGCAGCACATGCCTTTGGAGCAGTATATAAAGGAAAAATGATAGGAACCATAGGACATTTTGGTGCTTTCAGTTTTCATGAGGTAAAAAATATTACATCTCTTGGAGAAGGTGGTATTTTAGTAACAAATGAAGAAATAGGGAAAGAATTCCCAAAGGCAAGATTTGTTGGATTTAATATTGCAAATCCAATTCCATACTGGCTTTATGATGTTGTTGCTTTAAAATGGAGAGGCGATTATTTTGCTCCTGGGAACCATTCAGCAACAGAAATTCAGGCTGTTGTTTTACTTTCTCAAATGAAAAGAATAAATAAAATTATTGAAAAGAGAAGAAAAGCAGCAGAATATTTGAATGAAAGATTCAAAAATGTAAGAGGAATTATAACTCCACCACTTGATGACCAAAATATAAAATCAACACATCATTTATACCTTTTCCAAGTAGACCCAAGCCAATTGAATGGAGATATACAAAAAGTAAAGGAAAAAATGACTGAAAAAGGTATAACCCAAATTCCTCATTTTGCTCCATTATATAGATTTTCAATTATGAAACAACTTGGATATGACACAGAGAAGATAAAAGAAACTTGCCCAAATGCAGAAGAGGTCTTTTTACATAGATTTACACATTTACCTTTATATGATTTCAAAAAAGAAGATTTAAAATATATGGCTGATTCAATTATTGATATTATTAAAGGAATGCAGAAATGATTATTGGTATTCCAAAGGAGATAAAAGAGGAAGAATATAGAGTTGGTATCTTACCGAAAACAATAAGACAACTCGTTAAAAAAGGTCATAAAGTTCTTATTGAAAAAAATGCAGGAATTGGAGCAGGAATAAAAGATGAGGATTATGAAAAAGAAGGTGCAGAAATAGTAGATGAGCATTTTTATATTTTTAAAAATTCTGAATTGATAGTAAAAGTTAAAGAACCATTATCATCAGAATATGAATTACTTCAAGAAGGCCAAATTCTCTTTACATTTTTCCATTTTTCTTCAAATAGAGAGATGACAGAAAATTTAATTAAGAGAAAAATTACTTGTATTGCTTATGAACTTGTTGAAGAAAATGGAATACTTGTTATTTTAAGGCCAATGAGTGAAATTGCAGGGAAATTAAGTATTCAGCAAGGAATGAAATATCTTGAGAAAGAATATGGAGGTAAAGGGATTCTTTTATCAGGAGCAGAGGGAGTAAATCCTGGCAAAGTTTTGATTCTTGGAGGTGGAACAGTTGGATATAATGCAGCGAAAATTGCATATTCTATAGGTGCTGATGTTACAATTATTGAGAAAAATGAAGAAAAAATAAAATTCCTTAAAAAAGAGTTTCCACGTGCAAAGATATTTATTTCAGAAGAAAATATAATAAAAGAAGAAATAAAATGTGCAGATGTGATAATAGGAGCAGTTTTAATTCCTGGAAGAAGAACCCCAATTCTTATAAAAAAAGAAGATTTAAAAAATATGGAAGAAGGAACAGTCCTTGTGGATGTTTCAATAGATGAAGGCGGAGTCTCTGAAACAAGTCATCCAACAACTCATAAACAGCCAATTTTTATTTATGATAGAATAATACATTATTGTGTTCCTAATATTCCAGGTATTGTTCCAAAAACTTCTACTTATGCATTATGTAATATAACAGAAAAATATATCTTACTCCTTGCTGAATATGGATTAAAAGCAACAGAAATTTCTTATGGGCTTAGGAGTGGTCTTGCAATTAAAAATGGTGAAATTGTAAGTCCTAAATTAAATTTTTTTATATGATTTAGATTGGGCCGTGCAGGACTTGGCGCCTCCGCCCGCTTTTTTATTATTCGCTTTACAGCGAATACGGGCTCCGGTCGGCCATCCGGCACTGGAATTGCTGCGCTCGCTCGCAATTCCAAAACGTGCCTCCTTTCAAGTCCTGCAGTAAATGTTGCCTTATTTATTCCTTTTTCACCCTATGTTTTTACAATATGATTTGGATTGGGCCGTGCAGGACTTGGCGCCTCCGCCCGCTTTTTTATTATTCGCTTTACAGCGAATACGGGCTCCGGTCGGCCATCCGGCACTGGAATTGCTGCGCTCGCTCGCAATTCCAAAACG
>CAZCUO010000045.1:0-7364 GCA_964502135.1 uncultured bacterium | reverse complement strand
AGAAAATTTCTTGTTTTTTCCTCTTTTTCCTCAATTTTAATTTTTTTGTTTTTTTTCACTTCTTTCGCCTTCAAGTTTACTTGTAAGACCAAATATTTCAATAAATCCAGTTGATGCTTTATGGTCAAATATATCTTTCTCTGTATATGTTGCAAGTTCTTCTTTATAGAGAGAATATGGTGATTTCCTGCCAACAACTATACAATTCCCTTTATATAACTTTAATTTTACCTTTCCAGAAACATACTTCTGACTTTCTTCAATAAATCTGTCAAGACATTTCCTTAATTCTGAAAACCATTGGCCAAAATAAATTAATTGGGAGTATCTTATTGAAACAATTTTTTTAAACTCATATAAATCTCTTGAAAATACAAGTTTTTCAATTTCCCTATGTGCTGTATGTAAAATTACTGCTGCTGGTGCTTCATATATTTCTCTTGATTTTATTCCAACCACTCTATCTTCAATCATATCAATCCTTCCAACTCCGTGTTTTCCGCCAATCTCATTTAGTTTTTCAATAATTACAATCGGTTTCATTTTTTCTCCATTTAAGGTGATAGGAATTCCTTTCTCAAATTCAATTTCTATATATTCTGGTTTTTCAGGTGCTTTTTCAGGAGAAACAGTTATCTGATATGCATCTTCAGGTGGTTCAGTATATGGATTTTCAAGAACCCCACATTCAATTGATACTCCCCATAAATTTTCATCAATACTATAGGGCTTTTTCTTAGTGGTTGAAATTGGTATTCCCTTTTCTTTTGCATATTCAATTTCTTCCTCTCTTGATCTAAATTCCCATTCTCTTAAAGGCGCAATAACTTTAATTTCTGGTGCAAGATATTTAAAAGTAAGTTCAAATCTAACTTGGTCATTTCCTTTTCCTGTACATCCATGACTCACTGCATCTGCTTTTTCTTTTTTTGCAATTTTAATAAGCGATTCTGCTATTAATGGTCTTGAAAGTGAAGTTGCAAGAGGATATTTATCTTGATAAAGTGCTCCTGCTTTAAGAGATGGTATTATATACTCATTAACAAATTTTTCCCTTAAATCCTCATAATAAAATTTTTTTGCTCCTGCTTTTTTTGCACGCTCTTCAAGAATATCTGGAGATTCTATTTTCTGACCAATATTTGATGTATAAGCAATAATTTCCGCATTATATTTTTCTTTTAAATATCTGATAGCAACAGAAGTATCAAGACCCCCAGAATAAGCAATAACTATTTTCATGTTTTTCTCCTTTTAATTAATTATAACATTTTAAACTTTTATATTCCAGTTTTTTGTTTTTTTAAATTTTTCTAAAAATGATTTTGAATCTGTTGAAAATCAATCATTTTCCATGCCCACCTTAAAGGTGGGAAAAAGGGGAATTTAGAGAAAATTCTCTTTTCTTAATTTTTTATAAAGTTTAAATCTATCAAACAAAAATGCTCCAAAACCAGAACAACAGGAAATTATATTCAAAATTATTTTAAGAGTGGGATTTAAAGATAGAAGGTTGAAAATTAAAATACCAATTACTATAGATAAAATCCATGTAGAATTTTTATCCTCAAATTTATGAAAAATTATTCTTGCAAGGTAAATGAATATAAAACCTCTTGAAATATAAAGAATTGATAAAAAAACTGAAATTAAAATTAATCCAATTGGAACACCTATAATCGTTATGAGAAAGATTAAAATGAGAAAACTTGAGACAATTACTAATGAAAATCCAAAAATTAAAGATTTTATAAAACTTTTACCAACTGTAAAAACAGTTGATTTTAATAAGTTTGGAGCCCAGATTAAAAGTAAAATATAAGGAAAAATTAAAGATAAAAAGGAATAGAGAAATTTTATTCTTTTTAATTTTGCTGTTTTTTCTTTAATTTTTTCTCCATATGGTTTTTTCCATTCAATTTTTCCTTTAACCTCAACTTCAGCCATATTGATTTTTTGGGGAGAATAATAAATTAAATTACCAAAAATTTTAGTCCCTTTTTCAATTTCAATTTCATCTCCATGCAAAATAATATCTGAAAAAACACCCCCAATTTTTACTTTATCTCCATATATTGATGTTCTATCAAGAACTTTCGCATTTTTAATTATAATTTTGCTTGCCATTATTCTTAAACTACCTTTAATTTCAGTATTTTCAATTTCTACATTCCTTGCCATACATGTAAAACTCCCACCTACTTTACCAGTGAAAAATATTCTATTTCCTAATGAATATAAATCATTTTCAATTATTGAGGAAATTTTTTGATTTAACACACAGGATAAGTAATCTCCTTTTATTTTAAAATTTCCACTTAAGTTTTTTCCCAACCCAATAAAATCATTTTCAAAAACTCCGTTCATTTCAATATTTTCACCTATTAAAAAAATTTCTTCATCTGAATTATTTAATTTAATTTCATCCTTAATAAAAACTTTTGAAAAGCATAAAGTTGATAGAACAAAAATCAAAATCAACAATTTTTTCATTTTTTTATTATCTTTATCATTGGAATTTCATCACATCTGGGAAATTGGGGACAATTTATACAATCAAACCATATTTTATGAGGAAGTTTTGATTTTGTTGTTTTTTCAAATCCAAATTTTTCAAAAAATTGAGGTATATAGGTAAGAACAAATACTCTTTTAATTTCAAGTTCCTCTGCATCTTTTAATAAACTTTCAATAAGTTTTTTACCATAGCCATGTTTTTGAAATTTCTTTTTTATTGCGACAGATCTTATTTCTGCAAGATCTTTCCATATTATTTTTAACGCACCACAGCCAATTACTTTTCCATTTTTTTCAATAATAGTGAAATCCCTTATTTTTTCATAAATTTGGTTTAATGAAAGTGGAAGCATTTTACCTTGAGAGGCAAAAAAATTAACTATTTTTCTTATTTCATTTGCGTCTTTTAATTTCGCTTTCCTTATTACTATTTCTTTCATCGGATATAAACTTTTCTTCCCGATATACTTATTCTTCCTTCTGCAAATAGTCTTATTGCAAGAGGATATATTATATGCTCCTTTTCTTGGATTCTTTTATGAAGTATTTCTGGCGTGTCATCAGGAAGAACGGGGACAACAGCCTGTAAAATTATAGGTCCTGAGTCAATCCCCTCATCAACAAAGTGGACTGTGCAACCAGTAAATTTTACTCCATATTCAAGTGCCTGTTTCCACGCTTCAAGACCAGGGAAAGCAGGAAGAAGAGAGGGATGAATATTTATAATTCTATTAGGAAAACTTTTTATAAATGTCTTTTTTAATACGCGCATAAATCCTGCAAGACAGACAAGTTGAACATTATTTTCTTTAAGGGCCTTTACATATTCTTTTTCAATCTCTTTTCCTAATATCGTTTTATATTTTGTTGAAGGAATACAGATCGCTTTAATATTTTCTCTTTTGGCTCTTTCAAGCGCATAAGCATCAGGATTATCACTTATAACAACACCAATTTTTATTGAGAGATTTTCTTCTTTTATATAATCAATAATTGCTTGCAAATTTGTTCCTTTTCCAGATGCAAGAACTCCTATTGTAAACATTTTTTTAACTCCTTTATTTTTTTTAAAACCTTTTTTAATAATTTAACATATTCTTTCTTATTTTCCAATTCTTTTTCTCTCAATTTCTTTTTTACACCTTTAATTTTAAAACCATCTTCATAAATCAATTTTTTTATGCTTTTAAATTTTTCAATATCTTCTTCAGTATAAATTCTGTTGCCTTTCTGGTCTCTCATTATTTTAAAATTTAGTTCTTTTTCCCAGTATCTCAATATATGAGCGGGGATATCAAGTAATTTTGATACTTCTTTTATATAATAAAATTTACCTTTCATTCTTCTTTTAATTCCCTTAACATTAATTTTTTAATTTCTTCAATGGGATTTGCATTTTTATATATGATTCTATATATTGATTCAGTTAGTGGAAGTTCAACTTTATATTTTTTAGCAAGTTTATAAAATGCCTTTGTTGCAGGTATCCCTTCTATAACCATTTTTGCTTTTTTTAAATATTTATCTTTTCCTATCTTAATAATTCCTTCTCCAAAAGACCTATTTCTACTATATTTACTAAAAGAAGTTGTTATCAAATCGCCTAGGCCTGACAGTCCTCTAAATGTTTTTTCTTCTCCACCAAGAATTTTCCCTATTTTAATCATTTCATTTAAACCTCTTGATATATAAGATGCTTTCGTATTCATTCCGAATGAAAGTCCATCAATAATTCCTGCCCCAATTGCTATCACATTTTTAAATGAACCTCCTATTTCTACACCAATTACATCGTTAGTTGTATAAATTCTAAATTTTTCATTACTTATTAATTTTTGAAAGTATTCTGCTATAGAATTATTATATGATGCAATAACTGCTGCGGTAGGATATCCTTTCACTATTTCTTTTGCAATTGTAGGTCCTGAAATAACAGCAAAGTTTTCAGTATTTATCTCTTCTTTTAATATTTCAGACATTCTTTTACAATTTTTGAAATCAAGCCCTTTTGTTCCAATAAGGAATGGTTGATTTCTATAAAATTTTTTTATTAATTTTATAGTTTTTCTAAAAAAATAAGATCTAACTACAATTATTAAAATTGTTGTTTCTCTAACTACATCCTTTATTGAATTTGATATTTCTATTGAACGTGGTATTTTTACGCCTTTAAAATAATCAGGACTTTCTCTTTCTTTGATTAAAATTTCATAATTTTCCTTTATAGGTTCCCACATATATGTTTTGTATTTCAATCTATTTAATAAAATTGACAATGCAATTCCCCAACTTCCAGCACCAATTATCCCTATTTTTTCTCCCATGGAAAAATTATTTTATTTTCTTTTTTATTCAATAGTCTTTTAATGTTTTCCCTGTGTGTATAAATAATAAAAAGAAAGATTAAAATACTAATTGAAGATAAAAAGATATTTTTAGTGAAAATATAAACAAAACAAGGTAAAGATAAAGCACCAAAAATTGAACCAAGTGAAACATATTTGGTTAAAAAAACAATTATAACCCATATTATGAAAGAGAAAAAAGCAGGTAAAGGAAAAAGAGCAATCACAACACCAAAAGAAGTAGAAACACCTTTCCCTCCTTTACCTTTCAAAAAAATTGAAAACGAATGTCCTAAAATTGATAGAATACCACCTACTAAAACTAAAAGATTTGAAAACCTAAGAAGTTTTCCTATATAAACAGGAATAAATCCTTTAAGAATATCCAGAATTAAAACAGGAAGTCCAAATTTTATTCCACAAACTCTATAAACATTTGTTGCACCAATATTTCCGCTTCCATAATTTCTTATATCAATATGTTTAAAAAATTTGCAAATTAAATAACCGACTGGTATACTTCCAATTAAATAACTCAACAAAAAATAATGAAATTTATTCACATTTATAAACCAAGAAGTTCTTTAACTTTATCAACAGCACTTGCGGCATCGGGGGCATAACCGTCTGCACCAATCTCATCAGCATATTCTTGTGTTACTGGTGCTCCTCCAATTATAACTTTAACTTTATCTCTAACTCCTTCTTTTTTTAATACTTCAATTGTTTCTTTCATTTGGATCATTGTTGTTGTTAAAAGAGCACTCATACCAATAACTTTGGCTCCTGTTTTTGCTGCTTCAACAAATTTTTCTGGTGGTACATCTATTCCAAGATCAATAACTTCAAAACCAGCCCCTTTCCACATCATAACAACAAGATTTTTACCAATATCATGAAGGTCTCCTTTAACTGTTCCAATAGCAAGTTTGGCAATCGGTTTTATTCCTGCCTGAACAATTAATGGTTCAAGTAAAGCCATTCCTTTATTCATTGCTCTTGCTGCGATTAAAACTTCTGGAACATAATATTCATTATTTTTAAATTTTTCTCCAACAACCATCATTCCTGCAATTAAACCTTCATTTAAAATTTTATCTACAGCAATATTTTCTTTAATTGCTTTGTCAACCAACTCTTCTGTTTTTTTCATATCACCTTTAATAACACTTTCTTTAATTCCTACCAATAAATCATTTAAATCATTTCCCATTTTTACCTCCTCTTTTTATAAATTTTTTTAATTAAACCATAAAAAAATTTTTTGTCAAGAACAAAAAATTGTGGTAAAGAAATTTTTAATTTTTTCTCAGATATATAATTCCAGAACTTTTGATTCTCTTGAATTTAAATGCACAAAAAATTTATTCTCAGGAAATTTTTTTAATTCAACTTTTTCAATTAAATCTTTTACCTTTTTAAAATCTCTTTCAGAATAAACCCATATGTCTTGTGGGATCTCCATTGGATTATGAATAAAAATAAAGTAATTACTCCCTTTTTTCCCAGTTCTTATTAAAACATCACCAGTTGAAGAAAAAGGTAAAATACAACAATTTGCTTCTTTTAAAATTTCTTTACAAATATTTATAAGTCCAGTTGTTCCAATTTTTTTGTTTCCATCTTGATTAAGAATATTTCCGATATAACTTCCTACACATGTACCAATTCTATAAGCAATTGAATTTCCTTTTTTCTTTTGTTCCTGTGACTAAATTACCCGAGGTAAACCATATATCGCAATCAAATGGCTCATATACTTCTAAAAATTTATTTCCCTCAACTTTTTACTTCCAAAAATTTTCTGCATTTCAATTGGCGGAGTTTGTGAATTTGCATAAGTAAATTTATCATATGTAAATAAAAATGGGCCCGCAAGTAAATTCCCCCCTCTATTAACATATTCATTTAATTTTTCAATAATTCCTTCTCTTTCAATATTTAATATTGGTGCAATAATAAGTTTTATATTTTCTGGAATACCATTTTTAGAAACTTGACTTCCATAAATGACTTTAAAATTTGCTCCTACTTTATTTAATGCATAAAACCAACCAATAAGTTCTAAAATCAAAAGAGGACCTGTTTTTGAAACTTCTTCTAATACAAATGTTCTCCAGTCAATCAAAATACCTATATCAGGTTCACCAAAATCTAAATTATCAAACTCATTTATAATTTTAGCAAGTTTTGATATTCTTTCAGTCCTTTCGTTAAATGAACCATCTTCATTTACAAGTCCAAAATTAGGAGATTCCTGACCAAATCTTTCATGTCTCCACTGCCAAAACAGATTAAAATTCCCTCCATATGATAAAGGTAAAAGGACAAGTTGTTCAATAAATTCAGGTGTTCTGAAATTTACTCCATATGGACCGTGCCAAGTTCTTCCTCCTGTCATTTCAACAAAACCCCACATTTTTCTATTTGCTGAATCTCTTGTAATTAATGCTTGTAAAGATGCTCTCCAGAAATTTTTTTCATAACAACTTGTTCCCCATA
>CAZCUO010000044.1:0-2591 GCA_964502135.1 uncultured bacterium | reverse complement strand
AACTTTTGCTTCCTCCCATCCAAACGCTTTATTTAATGTTGAAAACAAATAGTGTCTTATTGCTGTTTTTCCAATAAAACTTACTGTTTTTCCTCCGATTTGAAGTTTTTTAATAGAAAGGATGTTCCCACCAACTTTTTCGTCTCTATTTAATGCAGAACCTTCAAAAATAATAGTTAATGTTATGTTCTTCATACTTCACCTCCTTCTTTTTTACCTAAAATTGGTGCAAGAAAAGAAAAAATTAATGTTTTAAAATATTTTTCATTTTCAGGTTTAAATGCTTCAACAAGTTCATTGGGAAATTTTTCTTCACTTGCTTTAAAACATCTTAAAAGCATGTAATAAACACTGTCTTTATTCCCAAGACGAACCTGTTCAAGAAGACGAAAAGCAATATCATTTATGGATTTTGAAACTTCATTAGAAAGTGAATGTCCCTTACTTTTTAAACTATCTATCAATTCATTAATTCCTTTTCCTTCCATTTTAACCCCCTATTTTTTCTAAAATTTTTACATAAAGTTCTGGTAAAATTTTTGAAACCTTTTGAAGATAATTTAAGAATTTTTCTAAAATTTTTGGATTATTTAAATTTTGAGGAAGTGAAAAATACTTTTTTATTGGGTCATTTTCAGAAATTTTTTCTTTATTTTTTAATTTCAAAATTGTTTTTAAAACAAAATAATTTGCATTTTCAATTTCTGAAAATTTTCCTCTTAAAATCAAATCAAATATTTTCTCTTCTTCTATTCTTTCAATTAAGCTTGCAATTTCAGAATCAAGTAAAACTTTTGTTATATTTTGTGGAAGATCAAAGTAATCAATAATGCCATCTCTTTTAACTATTACTTCAATATTCATCATTGTCCATGCACCAAGTAGTGCTCTTCTTTTTATTGCCCATTGCAAAAGTGAAGAGCCAAGAATTTTTTTTATTTCGTACTCTTTTGATTTTTGTAAGATATTTTCAGTAAATTTATTTAAATCCCAGATTAATTTAAAACTCGGTGCATTTATAAAAATTTCTCCTTCAGAAGTTTTAATAAAAGCAAGATGATTAAAGATAACTAAATAAGAACATAAGTGACAAATTGGGATAGAAAAATTTAGATTCCAAAAAGAGTTTGGTACTTCAGTTATTGCAGCTCCTAAACCTGCAAAATGAATCCCCTGAAATTTTTCTCTTTGTTCCATAAATTTATTAAAATTTCCAACAAATTCATTTTTTATGCGATTAAGTGAAGTCGGAGGGATAAAATACCCTTCACACCAACTACAAGTTTTATTAGAAGTTTTATTTACTTGTGGCAAGCATTTAATATAATGGTTTTCAAAAAAGTTTCGTTGTTTTGGTTGAATATAGTTTGGATATCTTAGGTTTCTCCCTGTGATAGAAAATCTTTCCTTTAAAACTTCTTGATGATATTTAAAAATTCCATTATAACTTTTTTCAATAGCGGGTCTTTCTATGGATACATAATCATTAAGTTCAAAATTTATTTTATTATATTCTAAAACCCCCAAAAATCCAACAACTCCTGCATTATAAAGCCAATTTGATGGATAAAGAGTTATTTTATCTTCCATTTTTATCCCCCCTTATAATTCTTTAACTATTTCTAAAAGTCCAAAACCTTGTCCTGTCCTTACACCAAAACCATAATCGTAAATAAATTGTAAAATTTCAGGTGAACCTTTAAGTTCAAAAATACCTTTAAATCCACGCACATAACCCTTATAATGTTTGACAATTATTTCTTTTATTGGATAATCCTCAATTAAATTAAACCTTATCCTATGAGTATCTGATTTTTTTATTAAAAATTGATATCTTTCATTTGTTCTTTTAAAAAGAATTTCATTAAATTTCTCTATATCATCTGTAGGTATGATATACCATCTTTTAAAATCATTTTTTGAAGCTTCTGGATTGTTTAGAACACAAACACCAATTGTTTTAAAAATTGCTCTATCTCTATTTATTTTTTTATATGAAAGCAAATTTATATCCTTTATTCTCAATTTTTCTCTAATTATTTTAAAATTCTCTTTTTTTAATTTTATTACTCCATTGTAAAAATTTGTGATAATTACTGGGTCTCCACTTGAAAACAAAAAAGATATTTCTTTGCTAACATTTAGTTCTTCATCAATTTTAAAATTTTTCCCAAGCCATACCGAAAATGTAAAGGGTTTATATTCTTTTCTTTGATAAATTTCTTTTAAATTAGCTTCTTCAAAGACTTTTTTTAAAAAAGAAATAAAATAACGACGATAATCTTTATTTAAACTAAAAATTTTCTCACTTTCAAATATTACTTTTATCCTCATAATATTAAAAAAACTGTACTATAAAATTTTATTTTTTTCAACATTAATATAAGACTTGACTTTGGGGAGTTTTCTTGATAATAAAAATTTGTGCTTTTATTATGAGAATAAGGCAAGTAAAATTAAGTGATATAAATGATTTTATAGAAACTTATATAAGAGCTTACGAAGAATTAGAAAATTATAAATACAGAACAAGGAAAGAAATTAAAAACTATTTTAAATGGCTTTATAACAGAGATAAAGAAGGTTTTGTA
>CAZCUO010000043.1:0-3216 GCA_964502135.1 uncultured bacterium | reverse complement strand
TGTAAAAATATATTTAAAAGATGATAACCAACTGGATTTAATTTAAAAATTTTATAAATTAAAGCATAAAAAATTGTTTGTAATGGTCTATAAAAGCCGGTTTTTTCTCCAACTGGTTCATATAGATTTTTTGTAAAATATAATTTTAAAAACTTAAAATTTTTGACAAAAGAGTTTTCAACAATAAGTCCATAGTCATCAAAAATAAAAGGGTTAAAAATTGAATTGAAATAAACCAAAAAAGTAATTATAAAAATTGTCAAAATTTTTTTCTTTTCTCCCTTCATTTCCCATCCCCCAATCCCACCTCCGAGGTGGCCTGGCCAAACCTTTGTCTTTCAATCATTTTCCAAGCAATATCTTTAAGTTTTCCTTTGCTGGTTTATACTCAGGATTTTTACTCAATATATTTTCCCATATTTTTTTCGCTTTTTCCTTATCTCCAATCATAGCATAACATAATCCAATATCATTTAATATATCTAAATCATTTGGTTTTAAAATTAATGCTTTATGATAAAATTCTATTGCTTCTTTAAAATTTCCAGTAAATTTATAAAATAATGCAAGATTCAAAATGTTGTCAATTTTAGTTGGCTTTAACTTGTATGCTTTTTTTATATAAATTTCGGCATTTTTCATATCATTTAAATTAAAATAACTTATACCAAGTAGTAAATTTGAAACATCGTCCTCTGGATTCATTAAAACAGAAATTTTAAAAAATTTTTCACTTTCTTTAAAATTTCCATTTTCAAAAAAAATTCTACCAAGTAAAATGTATGCCTCTCTATAAGCAGTATTTTTTTCAATACATATTTTAAGTAAATTTATTATTTCAGATATTGGTCTTTCCTTTTTATTATAATAGATTGTTGCAAGAATTGTAAGAGAAACAGGGTCATATGGTTCTATTTCTAAGTTTTTTTTACAATATTTTTCTGCTTCTTCATATCTTCCAAGATTATATAAACACACAGAAATTCCATTATATACAAGTTTTTTGTTTTTATAAAGTGGCTCTATTATCTTAAAAATTTCAAGTGCCTTTTTATATTTTCCTTTAGCAAAATAAGAGTAAGCAAGATTATAATATATTTTCTTATGTTTGAATCCATATTCAATTGATTTTTCGTAAAATTTAATTGGGTCATACCAATCATAATTTCTAAAAATTGTTCTTACTCCATAAAGTAAGAAAACTAAAAAAATTATTAAAATTTTCAAATTTTTTGATTTTATTTTTTCAATTAGGAGTACAAAATATATGAGAATACCTGAAAGACCCGAATAAATAAAGTGTTCCGAAATTGTTGCATTCACATTTATAAATAATCCAGAAATAGCAAAAAAATTTGTTAAGTAAAAAAGATATGGGAAGATAATTTTTTTTGAATTTTTAAATTTCCAAATTAAGTATAAAGAAAATAGAAAGAGGAAAAAACCACTTAAAAAATAAATATCAATAGGAGTATTCAAATATGGAAATGCGCGAGCCATACTTAAAATTAATGGAAAAATAATAAGATAAAAATAAAAAATGTAACTTTTAAAAGTAGTGTAAAATCTTGACATAAAAGGATTTGTTTCTAATTTTTTAAAACTTAAAATAGTTAATCTTAAAATTCCATAGGATATTGCCATTATAAAAAAGGGAATTATTTTCTTATCTATTTTTTCATTTTTAACCCAGAGATAAAGCAATAGAAATAAAGGAATAATGATAGCCATTTCTTTTGAAAGGAGAGAAATAGAATAAAATAAGAGAGATATTAGTAAATTTTTTTTATAGAAATAAATACTAATTAGGCCAAAAAATAAAAATAATGGGTCTGCAGTTCCTGAAATATAAGTAATTGCTTCTGTATTTATTGGATGAATTGTCCATAAAATTGAAACAAGAAAAGAAATTTTTTCTCCATATATCTCTTTCAATAAAATAAAAGTTAAAATTGCACAAGAGATATGTAAAAAGATATTTAAAAGATGATATGGAACCGGTGATAATTTAAAAAATTTATAAATTAATGAGTATGATAATGCCTGTAATGGTCTATAAAAAGTTGATTGAGAATTTGCTCCTTTATAAAGGTCTGTTTTAAAAAAGATAAAGAAATTTTTTAAATTTTTTATAAGATAATTTTCTTTAATTAAAAATAAGTCATCCCAGATTAATGGATTAAAAATGGAATTTAAATAAACTAAAATTGTAATTATTCCTATTAATAAAAACTTATAAAAATTCTCTTTTCTCAAACAAACTGCTTTTTGAAATTTTAACATATTCTTGGAAATTGTTCTCCAATAGGTGCATCAACAATTCTTATTGAACCTGTAATGGTTTTTAGAATAACTTTACCTTCTGGTTCTCTGACAATTTCTCCTATAATTTTTGCATCTTTTCCATATTTATTTTTTTTCATTTTCTCAATAATTTTTTCACTCACTTTTTTTTCACATATAACTATAACCTTACCTTCATTTGCTATATTTAATGGGTCAAAACCAAGAATTTCACACATTGATAAAACTTCTTTCTTAATTGGAATTTTATCTTCATATATTAAAATACCAAATTTTTGATTTTTTACTATCTCGTTTAAGGTTGCTGAAACACCACCTCTTGTTGGGTCTCTCATAAATTTAATTCCACCAATTTCAATTATTTCATTTATAAGTTTATTTAATGGTGCACAATCACTTTTAATATTTGATTTTATATTAAATATATTTCTTGAAAGTAAAACAGATAGTCCATGTTCTCCAATTGTTCCATTTATTATTACAACATCTCCAACTTTTATATTTTCAATACCTATCTTTAAATTTTTATCCTTTATTCCAATCCCACTTGTATTTATAAAAATTTTATCAACTTTACCTTTTTCAACAACTTTTGTGTCCCCTGTAACTATTTTTACTTTTGCAATATCTGATATTTTCTTCATTGATTCTGTAATTTTTTCAAGTAAATCCATGTCAAAACCCTCTTCTATAATAAAACCTGAAGAAAGATAAAGAGGAATTGCACCCATAACAGATAAATCATTAATAGTTCCACATATAGAAAGTTTTCCTATATCTCCTCCATTAAAAAATATTGGGTCAACTGTATAAGAATCTGTTGTGAAACATAATTCAAATTCGTCAAATTCAATAACTGCTGAATCTGTAAGTTTTTCAATTATTTCATTTTTAAAATTTTTCAAAAAAATA
>CAZCUO010000042.1:0-3190 GCA_964502135.1 uncultured bacterium | reverse complement strand
TTAAATTTTTAAAGTTTCTTTAATCTTCTTTCCTATTGCACTTGCAAGCATTTTTGTGATATTAAAAATCTCAATTCCTACTATATTACCTTTTGCATCATATTCAATTCTTACATTTTCTGTAATTTCTTCAGAATCAACCGCTATTCCTGGCTTTAATGAAAGATAAAAAATATCATTCTCTTCATCAAAGGAAATTTTTATATTCTTATCCATTTTTTGCCCTCCTTATTTTTTATTTCTTTAGCAATATCCTTAACAGGATATGCTGTCACTATATAAATTTTCGTCTTCTCTTTTGGTAAAAATTACTACTAAATTTGTCTCGCTTTCATTGATTTTAACCTTCCCGATAGCAACCATTGTCCTTGCAATTAAATCATAAAATAGATATTCATAATTTTCAAGAACTTCTTCAATCATCTTAATATCTATTTTTCTTTCCTGAAGTTTAAATTGAGCATGTTTTGACAAAATAATTTTCATAACTCCTCCACCCTCAATTTTCCAAATACAAGTAAAGGTAAAAGTGTATCTCTAATTTTTCGCAAGGTCATTATTTGCTTTTGGTTGAGGATAATTTTTTGGAATAATGGCTCAACAAGGGAGTGGAAAGATTGGAGGATGGGGGGAGGAGGAAGAAAAACAATTAAAGAATTAAGCGTGTGAATATTGAGGCCTGGAACAGCAGTATCAGTTAATGCCATATCCTCTAATGATATAACTCTTAACAAATGATAAATATAAAAGGTAACTGTTGTTGACGTATGTTTTGAAGAATAAAAAACAGTATCTATAGGATATGAATTTTCAAGTAAAAGTTGTACACTACCAGCGTTTCCTTTCCTTCCAATAATAATAGTTGGTGGCTCAGCAATATATTCAGAATGAAAGCCGACAATTCCGCTAGAACCAACTACTGGATAAATTCCTTCTATGCGGTCTTTTTCAGGTAGTCCTTTTCCATAAAGAAATTTTACAACCTCTCCTAACCTTTTCACCTCCCACCCCTTTGGTATCTCTCTTCCCAATTCCTCATTATAAACAAACTCTCCATCTTTAAACGGTTCAAAGTCAATAAACCAGTTTTTAAAAATTGCCATTGCTGTTTTTTCCAAAATCTCGTTCTGCCTTCTCTTGTTCTCTATCAAATCATCAAACCATGATAAAACAGTAGCAATGCGGGCTTGTTCGGGGAGAGGAGGGAGAATAGCTATGAGTTCTTTAGCATTTTCATTTGTTAAACTTTCTTGAACTGCTCCTGTAACATAAGCATCTTTATATTCCTGAAATTCCCTTGTTTGAACATAATAAAACAAATAATCACAAATTTCTTTTTTCTTGGTTTTAATTCCTAAAAATCCTGTTGATAAAATCTTGTTTTCAATTAAATCTTTATTAGCTTTTAAAAATTTCAGAGAATTAATCATTCTTGCCAACCAAACCGAATTTTCTACTGGTTGCATATTTGCTCTTGATGGTCTTTTATCATAAGTTATTAATTCTTCTATTTTTACAATTTCACTTCCTTCTACACATGAAGTAGAAATATATTCCTTAAGTCCTTCAAATTTATTTATACCTGAAGAAAGTATCTCAAAATATCCGTTATCTCCTAAATTCCTCACCTCCCAATCTTTCGGTATCTCTCCAATCTCTGTTTCTTTAAATTCAGTTTCCCAACGGAATTTGAGCATTGATTAACTCTCCTGCTTTAAATATAAAATCCTTCCTTTTTCAACTTATCAATGACAAAAGACTTAACTTTTTCGGCTATCTCTATTGACTCTTTTGCCTCAGTAATATCTGGAAAATAAAACTCCTCAGGATATCTTAAATCTATTGCATATTGCGTCAATCTATCCACATTCATCTCAAAAAGTATTTTAAAGTCAGTATCTACTTCAACACATTGATTTATCAATTCTGTAAGATCATGCGTTTTTCTAAAAGGTTTTCCAAAAAAAGTAAGATAAGCCTTTAAATACTTCTCAACACATTGTTGGGAATGGAAACAAATCGTATTTGTGAATGGGTTTTGTGCAGAAAATTCATCTTTTGCTGTTTTTAAATCCCCTTCAGCAAGAATTATCCACTCTTTTACTCTCTTTTCATTCATAGTATTTTCCCTTCTCTTATAGCATAGTATGTTATATAGCCGACATTATCTTTCCTTTCTTCAAAATCTCTGATAGAATTGATAATAATATCATTAGGTATTTTCAATGTTGCCAATTTTCTCTTAATTTTTATAATGATATCCCATTTCTCTTTTCTATCTAAATCTTTATCAACTATGACCAAAAAGTCCCAATCACTATCTTCTTTAGCATCACCTTTTGCTCTTGAGCCAAAAAGTATTATTTTTAAAACATTCATTCCTCTCTTTTCAATCTCATCTTTTATTATCTTTATTGCTTTATCCATTTTATTGCTCCTGTTAATCTTATCAAATTATACATCTCAATCATAACTTCCATCCAAGAATTTCAAATACTTCTTTGATTTTCTCAGTTAATTCAGCCTCTTTGTTTAATAATTCTGCCATCTCTTTTGCATATTCTTTCATCTTTTCTTCAAAGGGTATATCCTCTTCGTCAAGTTTTATCCCTACATATCTGCCAGGTGTTAGGACATAGCCATTTTTAGCAACCTCTTCAATAGTAGCAATTTTTGCAAATCCAATTTCATTTATTTTTTCCTCTGGCTCACCTCTTTCAAACATCCTGAATTTTTCAACAATTTTTGATATATGCTCTTCTGTAAAAATATTCTGCTTTCTTGAAATTGGTTTAAACATCTTTTTGGCATAAATAAAAAGAATTTTTCCTTTCATATGCTCTGGCTTTGATTTTCTTAAAAACCATAAAGAAGCAGGTAGAGAAACTGTATAAAACATTTTTGGTGGTGTTGCTATTATCCCATAAATTAAATCATCTTCAATAATCTTTCTTCTTATTTCTCCTTCTTGATTCCCTCCAGACAAAGCACCATTTGCCATCACAAAACCTGCTTTACCGGTTGGTGAAAGGTGATAAATATAGTGTTGTATCCAAACAAAATTTGCATTATTTTCAGGCGGAAGTCCATATTTAAATCTTGGGTCATTTGGTTTAACTCTATCTTTTCCCCATCCACTATCATTAAAAGGAGGATTAGAAACAACATAGTCAGCCCTTAAATCAAAAAA
>CAZCUO010000041.1:0-9761 GCA_964502135.1 uncultured bacterium | reverse complement strand
TCATATTTTTTAAATATTCCTTCTGGCACTACAATAATTCTTTTGGCTTCCTTTTTCTATTTGATTTCTCTTTCAATCTCTCCTTTAAAAAGTTAAAATTTGATTATTTATTTTTATATTGATAAAATTTTAAAAAAGAAGGAGGGAAGAATGAAATATGAAATTATAGGGAATAATATGCAGTTTGTTAAAATTTATCTTTCACCTGGTGAAGAAATTTATGCAGAGGCAGGAAAAATGATGTTTAAGAGTGATAATATTATAATGGAAACAAAAATTGAGGGAAATACAGCAAAAGATATATTAAAGGATGTGCTTAAAAGAACTATCGCAGGAGAATCAATTTTTATGACACATTTTACTTCATTAACTGGAGAAGGTTATGTTGCATTTGCAGGAGATTTCCCAGGAAAAATTGAAGCAATTGAATTAAATCCAGGGGTAAGTTTTATAACTCAAAGAGATTCCTTTATATGTGCTACGAAAGGTGTTAAATTTTCTATAAGTTTGGTTAAAAATGTTGGTGCTGCATTTTTTGGAGGAGAAGGATTGATATTTGAAAAATTTACAGGTCCTGGAACAGTTTTTATTCATGGAGGAGGAGATTTTTATAGTGTTCAACTTAAAGAGAATGAAAAAATTCAGATAGATACAGGTTGTATTGTTGGTTTTGATGAGACAGTTGATTATAATGTTGAATTTGTTAAAGATATAAAAACAGCAATTTTTGGTGGAGAAGGTATTTTCCTTGCTACATTAAGAGGTCCTGGAAGAATAATTTTACAAAGTTTAACACTTGCAAGATTGAGAAGAGAAATAGGCGGTAAGGTTATAAGAAAAGGAGAAGAAAAATTTGGACTTGGTGGATTACTTGGAAATATTTTTGGAAGTGAAGATTAGTATTATAACTTATCAAGAATTTACAAGAATAAAAGGCGAGGGTATAATTTTAAAATTGGAGGGTTAGCCTAATAGGTAAGGCAGCGGACTTGAAATCCGCCGTCCCTTATGGGACATGGGGGTTCGAGTCCCTCACCCTCCGCTTTATTCAGACAATTTAAAAGCAAGTTCAACCGCTTCTTCTGGAGTTTCTGCTATAAATGGTTTTTCTTCAAATTCATCTAAAATTTCTTTTTTACTGAATATTTTACATATACCACCAGAAGAAGGAATTAAAATCGTAGGTTTACCAAGTGCTATTGAAATAGAAATTTCATTTAATGTTCCCCATCTTCCACATATCCCTATAATTGCATCTGCTGAATTTACAATTATATAATTTCTATAAAATCCAAGATTTGTCGCTATTGGGATATCTATGTATTTATTTGCTTTTGTTTTGTCAAAAGGCAATATTCCAACAGTAATTCCTCCTGCTTCTTTCGCACCTTTACTTGCATATTCCATAATTCCACCAAGCCCCCCACAAATTAAAATTCCACCTTTTTTTGCAATTAAATATCCTACTTTTTCTGCAATATTAAATATTTTTTCATTAAGATTTTTATCTCCTGCGTTACTTCCACAAACAGCAATAATTTTCTTCATAGTTTTATTTTACAACAAATTTAAAATATGTTAAAATAAAATCTAACCTTTAAGTTTTTAAAATTAACAAGGAGGGTCAATGAGGGATTATTATATCCAAATTCTTGAAAGTAAATTGAAAAAAGAAGAGTTTGAAAAATTAGAAAAAATAAAAAGTTTAAAAATTTTGAAATTTATAGCAGAAAGTATTTTATTGTGTAATCCAGATGATATTTTTGTATGTAGTGATACTCCTGATGAAGTTGCATATATAAAAAATATGGCAATTGTAAGTAGAGAAGAAAGTGCTGCTTTATTAACTCCAGGACATACTTTCCATTTTGATGGATATTATGACCAAGGAAGAGATAGAGAGGTTACAAAATTTCTTGTTCCAAAAGGTGATAAATTAAGTAGTTCTCTAAACCAAATAGATAGAGAAGAGGGTTTAAATGAAATAAAAGGTCTTCTTAAAAATTCTATGAAAGGTAAAACAATGATTGTAAGATTCCTTGTTCTCGGGCCCAAAAATTCAATTTTTACAATCCCATGTATTGAATGCACAGATAGTTGGTATGTTGCCCACTCTGTTGATTTACTTTATAGGCATGGTTATGATGAAATAATTAAAGTTGATGATAGTTCTGATATATTTTTTACACTTCATTCAGCAGGCCAACTTGATGAAAATATGACAAGTAAAAACTATGATAAAAAAAGGATTTATATTGATTATATAGAAAATACAGTTTATAGTGTAAATACTCAATATGCTGGAAATTCTATTGGATTTAAAAAACTTGCTTTGCGACTTGCAATTAGAAAAGCCCATAGAGAAGGATGGCTTGCCGAACATTTTATGATTATAGGTGTTTATGGACCAAATGGAAGAAAAACATATATTGCAGGTGCTTTCCCAAGCGCCTGTGGTAAAACTTCAACTGCAATGCTTGAAGGAGAAAAAATACTTTCTGATGACCTTGCCTATGTAAGAAATATTAATGGTATTTGTAAAGCAGTAAATGTTGAATGTGGTATTTTTGGTATAATTCAAGGAGTAAATCCTGTTGATGATCCTTTAATATACAAAACAATAACTTCTCCTAATGAAATAATTTTTTCAAATGTCCTTGTTAAAGATGGTAAAGTTTGGTGGCTTGATATGGGATGCGAATTGCCAGAAAAAGGAATAAATTATTCAGGAAAATGGTATAAAGGTAAGAAAGATGAAAAAGGTGAAGAAATTTTACCATCTCATAAAAATGCAAGATATACTATATCTTTAAAATCTCTCCCAAATTGTGATGAAGAACTTGAAAATCCAGAAGGTGTTGAACTTGGAGCAATTATTTTTGGAGGGAGAGATTATAGAGGTTATGTGCCAGTTCAACAAGGATATGATTGGGTTCATGGGATAATTGCTTATGGTGTTGCTCTTGAAACAGAAACAACTTTTGCAATTGTTGAGGAAGAAGGAAAATATGAAATTAATATAATGAGTATTCAGGATTTTGTTTCTATTCCACTTGGTAAATATATTGAAAATTATATTGAATTTGGGAAAAATCTTAAAAAAGTTCCTTTTGTTTTTGGAGTTAATTATTTTTTGAGAGATTTAAAAACAGGAGATTTTCTTAATTCAAGAAAAGATAAACATGTATGGATAAAATGGATAGAATTAAGAGTTCATAATGATGTGAAAGCAATTGAAACTCCTACAGGAATGATCCCTTTTTATAATGATTTAAAAGAACTATTTAATAATGTTTTAAAAAAGGAATATTCAGAAGATGATTATATAAAACAGTTTACAATAAGAGTTCCTGAAAATATTGCAAAAATTGAAAGAGTTACAAAATTTCTTAAACAGCAGGAATATATGCCAGATAAAGTTTTTGAAATACTTGAAGAACAGAAAAAAAGGCTTAAAAAAGCAAGTGAAAAGTATGGTGAATATATTTCTCCATTAGAATTTATTAAATAGGAGGGAAAATGGAAAATATCTTATCAGAAAGAGCAAAATCAATAAAAGGATCTGCAACATTAAGTTTAAATAGAAAAGCCAAGGAAATGAAAGTAAAAGGTTTAGATGTTATAAATTTAACTGTTGGCGAGCCAGATTTTGATACACCTGATGAAATTAAAGAATATGCAATAAAAGCAATGAAGGAAGGTTATACAAAATATACAGAGGAAAAAGGTTTAAAAGAGTTAAGAGAAGCAATATGTGAGAAACTTGAAAAGGAAAATAAACTTAAATATGAACCAGAAGAGATAGTTGTTTCAAATGGTGCAAAACATTCACTTTTTAACATATTTTTATCAATAATTAATCAAGGAGATGAGGTTATAATACCTATTCCTTATTGGGTAAGTTATCCTGCAATGGTTAGTATTTGTGGAGGTGTTCCAGTTTTTTGTAATTATAATGAGAAATTTAAAATAGATATTGATGATTTAAAATCAAAGATTACAGAAAAAACAAAAGCAATAATCCTTAATAGTCCTTCAAATCCAACAGGTATTGTATATGATAAAAGGGAACTTGAAGAAATAGCAGAGATAGTCATTTCAAATAAAATTATATGTATTTCAGATGAGGTTTATGAAAAGATAATTTATGAAAAAGAACATATAAGTATTGCAGAATTTTCAAATGAAATTAAGGATTTGACAATAATTGTAAATGGCGTTTCAAAAACATTTGCTATGACTGGATGGAGGATTGGTTATATTGCATGTAAAAAAGAAATTGCTGATACAATTGCAAAAATACAAGGGCAGACCACTTCTGCTCCATCTACAATTTCACAAAAAGCAAGTTTTTATGCAATAAAGGAAGGAGAAAAGTTGTATAAAAATATGGTTGAAGAATTTAGAAAAAGAAGGGATTTTCTTGTTGAAAATTTACCAAAAGAAATAAAGTATCCTTTCCCAGAAGGTGCATTTTATATGTTTTTAAATTTTAAAGATATGGATTCTAAAGAACTTTCTGAAAAATTACTTGAAGAAAAACTAATTGCAACTGTCCCAGGAGAAGATTTTGGAGTTGACAATTATATAAGAATATCATATGCTACAAATATTGAGAATTTGAAAAAGGCAATTGAAAGGATAAAAGAATTTGTTAAAAAATATAATTAAGGGTGAGAAATATGAAAACTAAATCTATTTTTATTTTTTTAATTTTGCCATTTTTTTGTTATTCACAAATTATCTATAAATATGATGAAAAAAATTCTATAAATTATTCTTTTCAAATTAAAGGTAACGTTTCTTTTTCATATCCAGGAACTACAGAGAAAAAATTCAAGTTTTATTCAAAAGGAAATTTAAAAATTGAAACAGTAAAAATTGAAGATGATTTTTATTATCTTAAAGTAACACCTTTAAAAACAATTGTTAAAGTTGGAGAAAATGTTTTTGAGGATTTAACAAGTTATGAGACAGGAATATCTTCTTTAATTTCAAGTTGTATGGCTAAAATGAAAAAAAATGGAGAGATAGTTCAAATTGATGATATAACAGGTGGTCTTTTAACACTAAAACAAATACTAAAATTATTACCTGTGTTGCCTGAAAATATTAGTTATGGAAAAAAATGGGAGCAGAAAATTCCAGCATTTGGTTTTCCAGGTGTTCCAATGTGTGATGTTAAATTTATTTATATATATGAGAAGAAAAATTCTATTAAATTGGTAGGGAGCCAAATTATAAAAGAAACAAAAAAAGAAGGGGATACAAAAATAATTTTCAATGGAAAAAATATTTCAAATGGGTTTTTTGATTTTAATGAAGATGAAGGCATTATTAATAAGTTTAATGGTGATTTTTCTATAGAATTATTTATAAAATTTGAAGTACCTCCTTCTCCAGATATAAAGAGTAAAAAAACAGAAACAATACCTATGAGAGTTAATTTATGTTTTAATTTACAGATTTCAAGAATTTATTCCCAAATCCCACCTTAGAGGTGGGACTGGAGGATGAAGACAGAAAAGTCCAATCCCACCTTAGAGGTGGGACTGGAAGATGAAGACAGGACAAGGGACATGAGAAGAGAAAAATGGCAGAGATGAGTTTATATCATGTTTTTACAAAAAGTATTGCAGGTTATAAAGTTTTCAAAAATAAAGGGGATTATAGAAGAATGGCGGAAACTATATGGTATTATACTTATGAAAGAGAGACAAAATTTTCTAAAGTAGTTGATTTTAAAAAAGAAAATAAAGGTAGACCAGTTGTAAGAATAATTTGCTACTGCATAATGCCTACACATTTACATCTCATATTGGAAGAAAAAATGGAAAAAGGGATTCCTAAATTTATGAGCAATATTTTAAACAGTTATACAAGATATTTTAATTTGAAATACAATAGAAAAGGACATTTATGGGAGAGTAACTACAAAAAAGTAATGGTAGAAACAGATGAACAACTACTTCATTTAACACGCTATATTCATTTAAATCCTTTTACTGCAGGAATAGTCAAGAAACCAGAGAATTGGGAATTTTCCTCATATAAAGAATATTTGAATTGTGAGAAAATTTCTTTAAGAATTTGTTATTTTGAAGACCTTATAGAAATAAGTCCTGAAAATTACAGGAAATTTGTGGAGGACTATGCTGATTACGAGAGACAATTACAAATGATTAAAAATTTAATAAAATTCGAAAATTTATCCTGAAATTCCTTGATTATCAACAATCCCCTTTTCCCACCTTAGAGGTGGGAAAGGAGGGGGGAGGTGGGAAAGGAGGAGGAGGGTGAAAATGAAGGTGGCATACCTGATTGGTAAAAAGAAAATTATAATAGAAGAAGAGAAAGAGCCAGAAATTAAAAATGATAATGATGTCCTTGTTAGAATTAGATGTGTTGGAATTTGTGGTTCTGATGTTCATTATTTTCTTGAAGGGAAAATTGGAGACCAGGTTGTAGAAGATAAAATTATAGTTGGGCATGAAGCAAGTGGTGAAGTAGTTGAAGTTGGAAAAAATGTAATTAGATTGAAAAAAGGTGATAAAGTAGCAATTGAACCAGGAATAAGTTGTGGTAAGTGTGAATTCTGTATAAAAGGAAGACCAAATATTTGTCCATATGTTAAATTTCTTGGGACTCCTCCTATTAATGGTGCTTTCAGAGAATATATTGTAATGCCAGAAAGTAATCTTATAAAAATACCTAATGGTCTTGGATTTGAAGAAGGGGTTTTATCAGAACCACTTGCAATAGGAATTTATGCTGTTAAATTAAGTGGATTAAAAATTGGAGATGATGTTGCTATTCTTGGAGCAGGTCCAATTGGATTGTCTATTCTTTTTTCTGCAAGAGAAAGTGGAGCGGATAAAATTTTTATATCTGATTTAATAGATGAACGACTTGAATTTGCAAAGGAAATAGGAGCAGATTTTGTTGTAAATGCTAATAGAGAAGATATTACAGAGATTGTGAAAAAAATTACAAATAATAGAGGAGTTGATATTTCTTTTGAAGCAGCGGGTAAAAAAGAAACATTTAGACAGGTTATTCATACGAGTAGGATTGGTGGGAAAAGTGTTCTTGTTGGGATTCCTTCAGAGGATATGGTTGAATTTGAAGCACATATAATGAGGAAAAAAGAGCTTGAACTTATAAATGTGAGAAGAAGTGCATTTTGTACTGAAATTGCTTTAAATCTATTGAAAAAAACAAAACTACCCTTCAAAAAAATTATCACACATAGATATCAATTTGAGAAAATAGAGGAAGCATTTAATCTTGTTTCTGAATATAGAGACGGAGTTATAAAATGTGTTATTTATTTATAAGAAAAATTATTTTTAACCTACAAAATTTGCATCCCATCTTGAAAATAGGAAAATGGAAGAAATAAACTATTAAATAGAATTAATAAAGTAATTTAAAATACCATGAAAAAAAATTATTTGAGGGAACTTTTATTTGTTTCATTTCCATTGATTATAAGTTCAAGTATTTGGACAATACAACATTTTGTAGATAGAATGTTTATTTCCTGGTATTCAGTTAAAACACTTGCTGCTGTTATGCCATCAAGTCTTTTAAATTTAACAACTATGAGTATATTTTTAGGTACTTCAGGCATTGTAAATACATTTGTTGCTCAATACTATGGTTCTAAAAATTATGAAAAAATAGGGAAAATAACATGGCAGGGTATATATTTTGCAATTATAGGTGGGATTTTTCATTTGACACTTATTCCTTTTGCTTCATATTTTTTTGAAATTTTTGGTCATGAAAAGGATATAATAAAATATGAAACTACATATTTCCAACTTTTATGTATAAGTGCTTTCCCTGCAATTGCTTCAACATCTTTATCTTCCTTTTTTTCAGGTCAAGGCAGAACAAAAATAGTTTTAATTGTAAGTTCATTACAGACATTCTTTCATTTAATTTTAGATTATTTTTTAATTTTTGGTAAATCGTTTTTTTCAGAAATGGGAATTAAAGGTGCTGGAATAGCAAGTGTAATTTCAAGTTTCTTATCATTTTTTATTTATTTCTTCTTATTTTTAAACAAAAAAGAGGAAATTTACAATGTGAAAAATTTTAAATTTGATAAAGAATCTTTTAATAAGTTATTAAAATATGGTGTACCTAATGGAATCCAATATTTTCTTGATATATCTGTATGGACAATTTTTTTACTTCTAATTGGAAAACTTGGGATTACCCCTTTATCATCAACAAATATAGCATTTAATATAAATACTATTGCTTTTATGCCTATGCTCGGGATAGGAACAGGCGTTTCTATTCTTATAGGAAATTATATTGGGATGGATAAAAAAGAGGAGGGTGAGAAAATTGCATTTATTGGTTTTTTTATAACTTTTATTTATATGTTTTTAATTGCTTTAAGTTATGTTCTCTTACCCAATTTTTACATTGAATTTTTTAGACCAAAAATTTATTTGGGAAACTTTGAAGAAGTTAGAAAATTGACAAAAATTCTTTTGAGGTTTGTTGCTTTTTATTCTGTATTTGATACTATGAATATTGTTTTTATATCTGCATTAAGAGGTGCAGGAGACACAAAATTTATTATGAGTACCTTTCTAATAACTTCAATCTTTATTTTTCTTTTCCCTCTTTATACATTGATATTTTTCTTTTCTGCTGATATTTTTATTGCTTGGATTATTGCAACTTTTTATGTTATAATAAATGGAATTATATTTTTGTTAAGATTTTTAAAAGGAAATTGGAAAAAGATAGATTTAATAAAAGAAGAAAGGGGTAGATATGGAAGATAGAGAAAAATTATTAAGTTTTATTGCCTATTTTTTTGGATGGGTTTCTGGGCTTATAATTTTTCTTACAGAAAAGAAAAGTGAGTATATAAGATTTAATGCTATGCAAAGTATAATTTTTAGTGGTATATGGACATTATTAAGAATTTTTACTACTGTTATTTCTTTTATTCCTGTTTTTGGGCGTATAATTGGTTTTTTAATTTCAAGTATTATATATCTTGGTGGATTTGTTATATGGATAATTCTTCTTGTTAAATCATTTCAAGGAGAATATTTTAAACTTCCATTAATTGGTGATTATGCAGAAAAGTATTCAAAAATTAAGATTTAATATTTGCCAAACTTTCTTGCTGCTTCAATCATATATAAGAAATTTTTCGCAGGGATATTATAATGAATAGAATTTGAAGAACTTAAAATAAATCCTCCTCCACATTTTGCATCATTTATACATTTTTCCACTTCTTTATAAATATCTTCCTTACTTCCATATACTAGTGTTTTTGCACAATCAATATTGCCAATAAGTGTAATTTTTTCACCATATTTTTCTTTTAATTCTTTCAATTCAATACCTGCAGATTTATCAATTTCTCCATAGCCATCAAATCCAATTTCATTAAACCATATATCCCATAAAGGTCTAGTATTTCCATCGCTTCTGTAAACATAAAATAAACCAAGAGAATGGCAAACTTCAAGTATTTTTTTATATCTTGGCATAAGAAATTTTTTAAAAACTGTTGGACTATAAATTGGTCCATTTTTATCAGCAAGGTCACCTCCACCAAGTATAAAGTCAGCACAATGTTTTTTTGCTTCTTTTATAAATTCAATAGTATATTTTGTTCTATATTCCAAATAAATCTCAATCCAATTTGGTTTTAAAATTATACATTCAAGCCAAACAGGATGAATAGGAATTGCTATACCCGCAGAAAAAGCAATTGC
>CAZCUO010000040.1:0-15937 GCA_964502135.1 uncultured bacterium | reverse complement strand
CCGCTCTTCCGATCTTTATAAACAGAAGTAAGTTCATTATCTCCATTAGAACGGTAAACTGTATAATAAGTATATAAAATTGTATATTTATCAGGAAATTTAGGTGGAGAAATTGTTAAAACAGGGAAAGTTGTATACCATCCTGTAGGTATTGCTACTTTTGGTATTCCTATATAATCTGGTGCTGGTTCTGGCTCAGTTCGTCCATAAGGATAAGCAATATTTGGAGAAATTACACCATTTGGTTCTGATGGAGTTAAAGAAGGATATGAAGGTGGACTTATATCAACAGGAAGAGCATTAGACCAGTCAATTGTTTCATTATGTTTACCATCTTTATCAATAGCATTATCACTTATTATAATCCTAACATAAATAAATCTGTAATTTCTTATTTCACTCCATATGGATTCGTCTATTTTAAATGAACCAGTAAATGTCCCAGAAGTTGCTCCTTGCACTAATGGTGTTTCTGGCTCTGTTAACTCAGACACTCTCTTATATCCACCATTTGTTGTATCTGAATCTGTATCTGCATATAATTCTGTTTTATAAATTGTGCTTATTCCAGAAATATCACTCCATGTCCCTCCATAACTAATTATTTGATTTTTTTTCACAACCCCAGAAATCCTTATATCTGAATTCGGCGGCGTATTATCAATGGTGACTATTACATTATTGGCACTTTCATCATTATCTTCTATACGAATTTCTGTAGATCCATTATTCAATTGTTGGGTATTAAAATCATAAGGAGAAGAGACAGGTGAAGCCGTAAATACTTGTGTACCTCCGGGTGGTTGAAAAATCCTTAATGTATATGGTGAAGTCCCACCAGTCCATTCAATCCTTATTGTTCCTCTCACAAAATCTCCCGTATGCGGATTTGTTATATTGGGTTGTGCTTCTACAAAAAAAGAAAATAAAAAAATGAAGAAAACAGAAAATTTTAAAAACCTCATTTTTTCTCCTTTTTTAAAAATCTCTTTCCAATTTCAAATATTTTATCTTTTGTGTATATTTTGTCAACTCTCCTACCCCCTTTACCAAACTTTTTGCTCTTTCGTTCTCTGTTTTTACAAGTCCATCTGTTCTCATACTTAAAATATTCGCGAAAAAATCGCACCAGCACCTAACCTAATGCTCAAAAAACCAAAAGAGAAACTTAAAAATATCATTACTTTTTCCATTCTAACTTTCGCCTTCACCCATCCCAATCTTTTCTTTTATCTTTTTTATATCTTCTTTATTTTTCTCAACATCTTTTTCAATCCTTCTTATCCATTCAACTGTAAAAACTCTTTCTTGGTCCAATCTTCTTAAAATAACAATCATTTCATCAAGAACATTATATATCTCTTTTGTTACCATGTTTTTCTTTATTTCTTCAAACATCAATGAATGCTTAATTACTTCTGCTCCTATATTATTTATTTTCTCATCCAACTTTTTTACCTCACTATCTATCTTCTGGTCCAATTTCTTAGTTTCACTTTCTATCTTTTCATTTAAATTTCTTACTTCATTCCCTATCTTCTCATCTAATTTCCTTACTTCACTCTCTATCTTCTCATCTAATTTCTTTACCTCATTCTCTATCTTCTCATCTAACTTCTTTACTTCACTCTCTATCTTTAAATTTAAGCCGTCTATCCTTGTATTCAACTTCTTTATATCATCATCCAACCTTTTTTCTATTTCCTTTCCTCTTTCATCTATTTTTTTTGTCAATCCAGTTTCAACATTTTTTATTGTTTTCAATAACCTATCTTCTGTTTTCTTTAAGTCATCCTTTGTAGCAAATTTATTATTTTTCATTTTTATATATCTTTCTGCTTTGTTTATTTTTAAAAATTAAACCCAAAATTCTTTCTTTTAATTATCCTTTATTAAATAAAAAAAGTCAAATTTCATTTCCATTCTAATCCTTAACCCCAACCCACCTCGTAGGTGGGCTGGGGAAATCTTTGTGTATCAATCTTCTTCAAATCTAATAAGTTTTTTTATTATATGTAATTGTTTTTGATAACCAATATAATCTTCCACAAATTTTTTATACTCAAATAAATCCATATCTATTAAATCCGCAAACTCACAAATATTAAATGAACTTTTATAATTTAAAAATTCTCTATAAGATGAAAATTCCCAATTCTCTGGTTTTGGAACCAATCCTGCGGTTGTTGGATTTAAATGAATATATCTTGTTAAATGTAATAATTGTTCATCAGTTTCAATTAAAACATATTTAAATCTACTTTCCCAAAGAGGCCCTTTTCTTTTATATCTCAAATTAAAATACTTAGTATAACTGTTCAATATATTCGCCATAAATTTTGAAATTCCACCATCTTTTTCTTCTCCTAAAATAAAATGTAAATGTGTTGGCATAATACAATAACTTACAACTTTTACAAGTTTTTCACCTCTTTTTTCATTATTTAATTCCTCAACTTTAGAAAATTTCTTTTCTCTCTCATATCTATAATAACATATAACTTTTTGCATTCTTCTATAATCTTGTCTTCTAACAAAAATTTTATAACCTGCTATACTCTTTGTAAAAACATGATAAAAAATTTCACTTCCCATCTTCTTAATCCCTTGTCCTGCCTTCATCTCCCCAGCCCACCTCGTAGGTGGGATAAAAGGGTAAATTTTCAAAAAAATACTAAAATATTATAATAATTGAAATGGATAAAAAAATCAAACTTCTGGCAATTGACCTTGATGGAACTTTATTAAATAGTAAAGGCAAAATCAGTAAAGAAGATAAAACTGTTTTAAAAAAATTTTCAGAAAAAGGTGGAATTATTGTCCTTGCATCTGGAAGAATGACTGATTGTGTTTCTATTTATTCTAATATTCTTGAAATAGATACTCCTTTAATTGTTTATAATGGTGGTATGGTAAGATTGAGAAAAAAAGAAAAAAGGAAAATAATTTATCATAACCCTGTTCCATTAAAATACTCCAGAATTATAATTGATTATTGCCTTAAAAATAGATTTTTCCTTAATTTCTATTACAATGATATTTTATACGCTCAAAATGACCCATCACTAAAAAGATATGCTGAAATTTATTCAAAACAAACAGGTGCAAAATATAATTTTATTGAAGATTTAAAAATTATGAAAGACAAAAAACCAACAAAACTCATTCTTATAACAGATGCAAAAAATGAAAATATTGAAAGAACAAGAGATTATCAGTATGAATATTTTAAAAAAATTTTTGATGATTCATTAAATATTGTAAAAACAAATCCAGAATATCTTGAATTTATGAAAAAAGGAGTAAATAAGGGAAAAGGGCTTTATTATCTTACAAAATATTATGGAATAAAAAGAAATCAAATAATTGCTTTTGGAGATGGTGAAAATGATATAGAGATGCTTCTTTTTGCAGGAATTTCAGTTGCTCCAAAAAATGCTAAAGAAAATGTTAAAAAAATTGTTAAAATTGTTTCTGATTATACAAATGACCAATCATATATTTCAAAATTTCTAAAAAATTATTTGTTTCTCTAATCTTCTCAAATAAATCTATTTGCCTTCATTTAGTGCCTTTGTTTACCACTACCTTCCAAATCCCTTGTCTTGCCTTCATCTCACCAGCCCACCTTAGAGGTGGGATAAAATGGGGAGGAAATTGAGGGGCTCCGGTGGTAGGATTCGAACCTACAACCTTGCGGTTAACAGCCGCCTGCTCTACCGTTGAGCTACACCGGAACTTTTAAAATAATACCATAAATAACTCTTAATGTCAAGGTCAGATTATTCAAATTTCATTAAAAAAATTGTAAAATTTTTAATTATGGAAAGTTTATTTAAAATATATGACAAATTTTTTGAAATTTTGGAATATAAAAAAGAATGTGGAAAGAAACTTGACATATTTAAATTATATAATGAAAATGGACTTATTGCCGAAATTTACCTACCATTAAATTTTAATACAATAACAATTATTTTGCCTGGCGCAGGATATAGTAAAAAAACAAAAAGAATTATTTTTAAAAATTTAAATTATTTATTGGAAGAAAAAATTGGTCTTTGCATATTTGAAATGAAGAAATGTGATTTAAATAAAACAGATGAAGAATTTTTTGAATTTTTTAAAAAAATAGTTGGTGAAATAAGGGGTATTATTAAATTTATTGATTTGAATTTTAAACCAAAAAATATAAACATTATAGGGGTAAGTTTAGGTGGAATTATAGGATTTGTAGTTGGTGCAATAGAAGAAAGAATTAAAAAATTTATTTTTCTAATTACAGGCGGAAATTTTGAATTTATAACATGGAAAAGTATTTTAAGATTTTATTTCAAAAAGGACTGCAAAAGAAATGTATGTAGAAAGATGCATAAAATTTATAAACACTTTTTAAAAAATAAACTTTATAATGAAATCCAGAATCTTCCAAGAAAGTGTTTCCTTTATGACCCTTTAACCTATACTGAAAATCTAAAAAACAGACAAATTTTAATGATAAATGGATTGTTTGATTTTATCATCCCTTTCTGGTCTGTTATAGAAATAAAAAAGAAAATTAAAAATGCAAAAATTTTATGGTATCCTGGGACGCATTTAACTTTAAGATATTTCCTCCCATTTTATAAAAGAGTAATTTTAAAATTTTTAAAAAATGGAAATAAGTGTTGGAATTGATATAGTAGAAATTGATAAATTTGAGAAAATATTTAAGAGATATGGAGAAAGATTTATTAATAAAATTTTCACACTTTCTGAAAAAGAATACTTTAAAAATGATGTTTTAAAAATGGCAATCTCTTTTTCATTAAAAGAATCCGTTTGGAAAGCATTGCCAGAGGAAATACAGAAAAAATTTTTCTTTAAGAATATAAATATTGGATGGAAAGATAACAAACCTTTTTTAATGAATAAAATTGAAAATTATAAATTTTTGATTTCTTTTTCAATTTCTCAAAACTATCTAATTACTCTTGTCTTTATGTTAAGGAGTTGAATTTAATACTATCTGATATGTATCAAAAGCAATTCTTAATTCTTCATTTGTTGGAATTACAAATATTTTTACCTTTGAATCCTCTGAACTTATCTCTCCCTCTTTCCCAACAATTTTTTGATTTTTTTCTTTATCAATTTTAATACCGAATATTTCCATATTATTTAATGACTTTTCTCTAACAAGTGGAACATTTTCTCCTATACCACCTGTAAAAGTAATTGCATCTACATTCCCTAAAACTGCCATATAACTTCCTATATATTTTTTCAATCTATAACAAAACATATCAATTGCAAGTTTTACTCTTTCATTTTTATTATAAAGTGGAAGTAAATTTCTGAAATCATTTGAAACTTCGGAAATACCAAGAAGTCCACTTTTTTTATTCAATATATCACTTATTTCTGATGGTTTTAAATTAAGTCCTTCAATAAAATAAAGTATAACACCAGGGTCAATATCACCAGACCTTGTTCCCATAATAAGTCCTTCAAGAGGAGTTAAACCCATACTTGTATCATATGATTTTCCATTTTTGACAGCAGTTATACTACATCCATTTCCAAGATGACATGTAATAACATTTATTTCATATTTTCCTTTTCCCATAATCTCTGCTGTTCTTCTTGCCACATATCTATGCGATGTGCCATGAAATCCATATCTTCTTATTTTATATTTTTGATAAAAATTGTAAGGGATTGCATATAAATAGGATACCTCAGGCATTGTTGTGTGAAAGGCGGTATCAAAGGAAGCAACCTGAATACTTTTAGGAAAAATTTCCATACAACCTTTTATTCCGGATAGATTATGTGGATTATGAAGTGGTGCAAGATATATATGTTGTTCTATTTTCTTTATTACTTCTTCATCTATTCTAACACTTTTATCAAAACCCTCTCCTCCATGAACAACTCTATGTCCTATACCCTTTATCTCCTCTATATCTTTTATCTCATTTTCCAGAAGTGTTTTTGCAATAAGTTGAAGTCCTTCCTGATGATTATTTATTTTTAATTTGTTCTCAAAATTTACTTTTCCAAAATATTTAAAAATAGAAATTTCTTCTCCAATTTTTTCAACAATACCAAAAGAAACAACTTTTTCCTCTGGCATTTCAAAAAGTTTAAATTTTATAGAGGAACTCCCACAATTTATAACAAGTATTTTCATTTTTTAGCAAGATATTCTTTTATAAATTCAACTGCTTTTCCAACTGTCTTAACTTCAAGTGCCTTTTCTTCATCCATTTCAATATCAAATTCTTCTTCAAAGGCTGCAACAAGTTCCAAACTCTGAACACTCTCTGCTCCTAAATCTTCAACAAATCTGTCTTCCAATTTTATTTTATCTTTATCAACACCAAGAACATCAGAAATAACCTTTTTCACTCTTTCAATAATTTCAATATCTTCCATTTTTACCTCCTATCTTGCTATTTTTCTACTTTTTTCAATATATGATTTCCTTTCGCTTTCAGTTAATTCATAAACTTTCCTTATTGCATCTTCTTCCTCTTTTAAAAGTATTCTATTTCTTCTTTCCATTGATATTTTTGCTGTCTGTAATGAATAATCAATCCCATAACCCTTCATAAATTTACCATTAACAAACCAGACGAAAGATGGGAAATATTTTGGCAGAATATTATTTGCTGTGATATTACACATAATTCCAACAACTGTTCCAGTATTAAATAGAGTTCCTATACTTGTTTTTGTATGGTCACCAATAAAAGAACCAACTTTCAACTGGCCTGTTTCTGTTAATTTCCCATTCAGATATACACTAACATTTGAATAATCATTTTTTAAGTCACTATTTGTTGTTAATGCACCAAGATTTACAAATTCTCCAATATAACTATGCCCTATAAAACCATCATGATATTTATTAGAATATGAATGGAATATACTTTCTTCTACTTCTCCACCAATTCTACAAACAGGCCCTATACTATTCCCTTCTCTTATTTTTGCTCCTGGCATTATTTGTGTTTTTTCTCCAATATAACATGGACCTATAATTACTGAAAATGGAAATATTTTAACTCCTTCATCTATATATACAGGACCTTCAGAAGTATCAAGGACAACAAAAGGATAAATTTCTGCACTTTTTGCAACATAAACATCATTTTCAGAACCATAAATAGTTGCTTTTTCTGAAAATTTTCCAAGAATTCCTTTTTTATTTGATTTCTGAAATTCAAATTTAATTATTTTGGAGTTGTAATGAATTAAATCCCATGGATAATTGATAAGAATAAAATCAGTTTCCTCTGACTTTAAATTTCCTGAAATATTTTTCAAAAATTCATCTATATTGCCATTCCAATATTTTCTTAAATTCTCCTTTTTAATAACACCATAAACTATGTCTCCCTTACTCAAGTATAATTTTTCCTCATTTAAATTAAAACTTAATTCCCTCTCAATTAACCATCTCCCATTTATAATTAAAACATCGTCATTTAAAAATTCCTCATCATTTACCTTATGGTTATATTTTTTAATAGTCAGACCTTTAAGATAATCCCTGACCCACAAAATTATTTCACCTTCAGGTAAAACAGAAACAATTTTTTCAAGTAGTGAACTGAATCCACATCTCAATTCAAAGATAGGTTTAATATATGAAAGCGGAGTTAAATTTATCCATTTTGAATCTTCATATATAAGTATTTTCATTCTTTTCCTCCTTTTTAACTCATCAAACACGTTATAACAGATGTAATTATTATATCTTTTGTCTTTGCTCCTCTTGATAAGTCACTTACAGGTTTTGCAAATCCCTGAAGTATTGGTCCATATGCTTCTGCCTTAGCAAGATATTGAGTTATTTTATATCCTATATTTCCCGCATTTAAGTCAGGGAAAATTAAAACATTTGCCTTTCCAGCAACAGGTGAAAATTCTTTAATTTTTCTTTTCGCAACTTCTTCACTTATTGCTGTATCAACTTGAAATTCACCATCAATATCAAACCCAGTATTTTTCTCCTTTGCTATTTTTACTGCCTTCTGAACTTTTTCAACCATTGGATGCGAAGCAGAACCTTTTGTTGAAAAAGAAAGAAAAGCAATTTTAGGATTTTCACCAATTAGTTTTTTATAGTTTATGCCTGTTGTTATTCCTATTTCCGCAAGTTGATTTTCATCTGGACATATATTTACAGCACAATCAGCAAAAAAATATATTTTCCCATCAGGTAAAACCATTATAAAGAAACTTGAAGGTGTCTTTATACCCTCTGCATAACCAATAGTTAAAACAGCGGATTGAATAACATTGGCAGTTGTATTTATTGCTCCTGCAACCATTGAATCACAAAGTCCTGAATCAACCATCAATCCACCAAAAACAAGTTCTCTTTTTACAATTTTCTCTGCAACAGATGGAGAAATATTTTTTCTTTTCTGACAATATCTTTCAACAAATTCTGAAAAATATCCAGATTTGGAGGGCTCAATTATTTCTACTTCTGAAATGTTATCAATTCCAATCTCTTGAGCAATCTTATAAATTTTATCTTTACTGCCTAAAAGGATAGGATAAAGTATTTTTTCTTTGGTAAGTTCATAAACTGCTTTTAAAATCCTTTCATCCTCGCCTTCAGGAAAAACCACTTTTTTATTCAATTTTTTTACTCTTTCAATAAACTCTTCTATTTTATTCATTTCTATCTACTCCTATTTTTTCGTTCTAACCTTTCTTGCCAAGCGACCCGGAAGTCTCAGAAAAGAAAGAAAAAAATTAATTTAAAATATCCTTTTACAGAAAAATACAGAAAAAAATTAAAAAAGTTTCAAGGATATTCTTTTCTCTGCCTCATGAGAAAATTTATAATATTCTTTTCTCTTTAATTGGCTTGCTGCCTCTTCATCAAGAATTGCTGTAACTCTCGGATGAAGTTGTAAAGCAGAAGCAGTAATCTGTGATGTTACAGGTCCTTCAATTGCCTTTGCTACCACTTCTGCTTTTTTAATCCCATTTGCTAAAAATAAAATCTCTCTTGCTTCAAGAATTGTTCCAACCCCCATAGTTAATGCAAATCTTGGAACATCTTCAATTTTTTCAAAAAACCTTGAATTATCTTTAATTGTTTGTTCATCAAGTGCAACAAGGCGTGTTCTTGAATTTAAAGATGACCCTGGTTCATTAAAGGCAATATGACCATCTCCACCTATTCCAAGAACTTGTAAATCAATACCTCCTGCTTTTTTTATCATCTCCTCATATTCTTTACAATATTCTTCAATCTTATCCAGTGGAACAGTCCCATCAGGCACATGTGTATTTTCTTTTTTAATGTTTATGCCATTAAAAAGATTTACATCCATAAAATATCTATAACTCTGGGGATGGTCACCAGAAAGTCCATAATATTCATCAAGATTAAAAGTAATGACTTTTGAAAAATCAATCCCTTCTTCTTTATGCATTCTTACGAGTTCTTTATACAAACCAACTGGAGTGCTTCCAGTAGCAAGTCCTAAAACACAATTTGGCTTTTTTAAAACTAATTCCTTTACTATCTTTGCTGCTTCTTTACTCATTTCATCATAATCTTTCACTATTATTACTCTCATCATTTCCCCCTTTCTTGCTTTTGGGATTTTCACCAACCTGTTTATATCCAAGCGATATTTTTCTATTTTCAGGGTCTATTTCAAGAATCATTACTTCTATTTTCTGACCTTTTCTCAATACTTCAGAAGGATGTTTAATTGGTGTATCTGAAATATTTGAGATATGTAAAAGTCCATCTATACCTTTTTCAAGTTCAACAAATGCTCCAAAATCAGTTATGTGATAAACCTTTCCCGTTACTATTTTCCCTACAGGATATTTTTTAATAATTTCAGGCCATGGATTGGGTTCAAGTTGTTTTAAACTGAATGATATTTTTTGTTCATCCTTTTTTATATCTATAACTTTAACTTTTATCGTATCTCCTGGTGAAAGAATTTCTGAAGGATTTCTAATTCTACCTGTCCATGAAAATTCAGAAATATGAAGAAGGCCCTCAACTCCTTCTTCAAGTTTTATAAAAGCACCATAATCAGTAATATTAACTATTTTACCTTCAACAACTGAACCCACAGGATATTTTTCTTCAATATTGTCCCATGGATTTGCAGTTTTTTGCTTTAGTCCAAAGGAAACAGTTTGTTTTTCCAAATTTACATCAAGCACTACAACTTCAATTTTTTCTCCAACACTTAAAATTTGAGAAGGATGGCTTATTCTTCCCCAACTCATATCATTTATATGCAAAAGTCCTACAACTCCATGTTCAATTTCAATAAATGCTCCATAATCAACTATGTTTTTTACCACACCTGTAACAAGTTGGTTTTTATTTAAACTTTTTAAGTATTCAATTTTCTGTCTTTCTTTTTCTTCCTCAATATATTTTTTTCTTGAAACTACAATATTTTTTCTCAAACTATCCAATTTTAAAATTTTGAAAAAACTTTTTATACCAACATATTCATTAGAATTTTTTATAGGCACAATATCCGTCTGTGAAGAAGGTAAAAATGCAGTAACTCCTATATCAACTCTAAAACCCCCTTTAACTTTTTTAAATATAACACCTTCAATTGGCTGGTCCTTTCTAAACATTTCCTCAATTTTTTGCCAATTTAATTCAATATCTGCTTTTTCTTTTGAAAGAGGAATAAAACCATTGGAATCTGGATCAAGAGATTCAATGACTACATATACTTCTTGTCCCTTTTCTATAAGATTTTGCAAAGATTTAAATTCTTCTTTCGGTGTTATACCCTCTGATTTAAAACCAATATCAATAATGACTGCATCATTTAAAATGCCAACTATTCTTCCTTTCACTAATGAACCCGGTTTAAAAGTGGCTATTTTTTCCTCTAAAACTTTATTAATAACTTGCTCTTTTACCATTTATCCAACCTCCTAAAATTTTTTTATATATTCAATCACCTCATTTATAAAAAAATGAGGTGTTGAAGTTCCTGAAACTATTCCTATCTTTTTAAATTTATCTAAATTTATTTTACTTAAATCAGAAATTTTTTCAATATGAAATGTATTAGCACAAAATTTTTTGCATATATTAAAAAGTTTTTTTGTATTGGAACTTTTTTTTCCACCAAGAACAAAAACTGCATCAGATTTTTTTGCAATTTCTATTCCCTCTTTTTCTCTTTCCTCAGTCACTTTACAAATTGTATTTATGACTAATAATTCATTTGCATTAACTCTATTTATAATATCCTTTACAAAATCCAAAAAATAATTGAAATTTAATGTTGTTTGACCTATAACGGCGACTTTTTCCATTTTTTTATCTTTAATATTTAAAAAATCTCTCTTTTTTTCAATTATATTTATTTTTTTTCCATATCCTTTTATACCTAAAACTTCTGGGTGATTTTTATTTCCAATAATTATAATATAATAACTTTTTTCATTCAAATTTTCAACTAAATTATGTATCCTTTTAACAAATGGACATGTCAAATCAAAAATTTCAAATCCTAATTTTTTTATTTTTTCAATTTCTTTTTTACTAAGACCATGGGACCTTATTAGAAAATATTTTCCTTTAAGTTCTTTAATTGAATTATAAACATTTAAACCTTTTGATTTTAATTTCTCCATAATTATGGGATTATGAACAATGTCTCCAATTGTAGATAAAGAAGAAAATTTTTCCAGTAATTTTTCAGTTTCTTCTATAGTCCTTTTCACTCCAAAACAAAATCCAATATTTTTTGCAACAAGTAATTCTTTCATTTTAATTCTCTTATTGCATTCATAATAGATTTACTTATTTCATGATAATTTTCTTTCTCAATATAAATTGGTCTTCCTACAATAACCTTTATTTTTGCGATTCTTATAAATTTACTACCATGAGGTAATGCTTTATCCGTTCCAATCAATCTTACAGGAATTACAGGAACTTTACTTTTAGCAACAAGAAAACCAATTCCAGGTTTCCCTTCTTTTATTTCACCATTTTTACTTCTTGTCCCCTCAGGGAAAATTACTAAACTCTCTCCCTTTTTTAATATATCAAGCCCTTTTCTCAAAGTTAAAGGGCTACCTTCTCTTTCAATAGGAATAGCACCAAGTATTTTTATTAAATTTGAAAATATTTTAATTTTAAATAAAGAGTACTTCGCAAAATAATTTAATTTTTTAGGACATACAAAACCTATTGTTGGTGGGTCAAGATAACTTAAATGGTTTGCTGCAATAATAAAAGCACCCTTTTTAGGAAAATTTTCCTTTCCTTTAATTTCAATAGAAAAAAATAAATGAAAAACAAAAAATCCAATAAATTTTCCAAGCATATAAATAAAATTTTTCATTTTTTTATTATTTTTTCTATTTCTTTAAATCTTTTACTTTTTCTCAAATTTTTAAGGTCTGGGTCTTTTCTAATATAATTTTTGTTTTTAAACCCAAGAGTAATGGCAATTTTTAAATTTTTCAAAGAATTTTCTATATCTCCAAGCAAAGAATAATCACATGCAAGATTATAATATGAAATTGGATCAAAGGGCATCAAATTTGCGATTTTTTTATCAATCTTTAATGCCTTTTTATAATCTCTAAGACGAATATATATACGAGACAGTTGCAATAAAACTTCTAAAAAATTTGGATTAATTTTTATTAAACTTTCATAAAAATTTTTTTCTTCAAGAAGGTTTTTATCTATTTTTTTCATTCCAATTTAAAATAGAAAAAAACAGTTAAAATAAAAATTAATGTAAAAAGGATGAATTTAATTTTATATTTTTTCCCTAACTGAATTTTCCTTGTGAAAAAGTAACCAATAAGAGAATAGACACTCAATCCAGCAAAAAATCCAATAAGAATAGAAAAAATTTTAATTTTCATTTTTCCATTATATCTTCTAATAATGTAATCGCAACAACTTTTGATTTTAAAACTTTAACATTTTTTCTATTAGGACTTATACCATCTTTTTTTATCATCATTAAATACTCATGCTTACTTAAAGAAATTTCAGAGATATCAAAGGCATCAACATCTTCTAAATAATAATAATTTTCATCCTCATCCATTAATTTCCCAATATAAATCCAACTTGTTGAAGTATCTATTACAACATTTTTATTTTTAAAATCCTTCATAACTTATCACTTTTCTAAAATCAATGTGCAGGGCCCATCATTATGTATCTCAACAAGCATTTTTTTTCCAAATTCTCCTTCAACAATTTTTAAGTTTGCTTCTTTTATCCTTTCCAAAAATTTTTTATAAATTACTTCTGCTATTTCCCCCTTCTCTGCCATTGTGAAATCAGGTCTATTACCTTTTCTACAATCACCATAAAGAGTAAATTGAGAAACTACCATAATTTCACCTTTAATATCAGAAACAGAATAATTCATTTTCTCTTTTTCATCTTCAAATATTCTTAATGATAAAATTTTTCTAACAATATATTCTATTTTTTCCTCACTATCTCCTTTGCCAATTCCTATAAAAATTAAAATTCCCTTACCAATCCTTCCTCTATAAACATTTTCTACATATAATTTTGCTTCTTTCACTCTTTGAATTACAACTTTCATAAAGAATTATAATATCACAACTTGACAAAATAAACAAATTTAATAAAATTTTAACATTATGGAATTCGCAAAAATAGTTGGTTCTGGAAATGATTTCATTGTCATAGATAATAGAGAAAATAAAATAAAAAGAGGAAATGAAATTGCTAAAAAATTATGTGATAGAAAATTTGGTATTGGAGCAGATGGTTTACTTCTTCTTGAAAAATCAAAAAAAGCAGATTTCAAAATGAGAATTTTTAATCCAGATGGAAGTGAAGCAGAAATGTGTGGAAATGGGTTAAGATGCATTTTAAGATTTATATATGAAAATTCTTTATCAAATAAAAAGAAATTAGAAATAGAAACAAAAGCTGGAATTCTTGATGGAGAAATAAAAGGTAAAAATATAAAAATAAGAATAAAATTAATTGAAGAAGCAAAATTAAATATTGAAATTCCTGTTGATAAAGATGTAATTATTGGAAATTATATAAATACTGGTGTCCCTCATACTGTTATTTTTGTAAATGATATTGAAAAGATAAATCTTAAAGAAATTGGCCCTAAGATTAGAAATAACAAAATTTTTGGAGAAAAAGGAACAAATGTTGACTGGGTTGAAGTTGTAAAAGATGGATATATAAAGATAAGAACCTATGAAAGGGGTGTTGAAGGAGAAACTCTTTCTTGTGGAACAGGTGTTGTTGCTTCTGCGATTATTACATATTTAAATAGAGGGATGAAATCACCTATTAATGTAATAACAAAAAGTAAGGAAATTTTGAGGGTTTATTTTGATAAAGAGTTAGAAAATATTTATCTTGAGGGTAAAACTTTATATACTTTTAAAGGTATTTGGATTGGAATTTAAATTAAATAAAAGAATCTTCCTTTTTTTATTTTTCGTTTTGCCTTCCTTTTATTATTCTTATATCTATTCTCAAAATAATATTTCTGAAATTGAAGGTATTGTTGTCTCTTGCAAAGAAAGAGATTTTAATTCAGAAATTATCTTAAAGGTAGAAAAATTAAAAATAAACGATAAATCATATACTTGGAGAGGAAAAATAATAGTAGAAACAAAAAGAAGGATTAAAGTTTTGAATAATAGAAGAATAAAGATAAAAAATCCTGTGATAAAAGAAATACCAAAACCTAAAAATCCATTTGAATTTGATTATGAAAATTTTTTAAAAAGAAATGATATATTTTTCAAAGTTAAAGCAGAAAATATAGAATTTTTAGAAACAAAGAAAAATATTTTTTTATTTTTTTCATATTTAAGAAGATGGATTGAAAATAGAATTGAAAAATATATGAAATCAAATTGGGATGGATACGAACTTGTGAAACTTATAACTATTGGAAGTGATAATATGCCTCATTTTATTAAAGAAATAGGTGTAAGAACTGGTATATATCATCTTTTTGTAATATCAGGCATACATATTGTTTTTTTGATAATTTTTCTAAAAATCATTTTTATCCCATTTCAAAGAATTAACAATACAAACCCCAAATTTTTTCCATTTATTCTTTTTGTTTTTATCTGGTCTTATACATTTTTATGTGGTTTTAAAATTCCTGTAATGAGAGCAGTATTAATGGTTTCTTTTTACATTTTATTTGAACTTTTTAATAGATATATTGAACCTTTAAATTCTTTAATTTTAACTGCTATATTGTTCATTATTTTTAATCCTTTTAATATTTATTCAACTTCTTTTCTTTTATCTTTTTTAGCAACAGCAGGAATCCTAATAATACATAAAAGATTTAATCTTACACAAAAAAGAAACTTTTTAATAAATAATTTTCTTGCAACTATATCTGCACAGATATTCATTTTACCTATTATTTTTTACAACTTTGGAACTTTTTATCCAATTGGAATTTTAACAAATTTAATTTTTACACAAGTGGTGGGAATAATTATGATATTATCATTTATTTCAATTTTATTACCTTTATTCTTTCCTGTCCTAAATTTTATAACAAGTTATTTTTTAAAGTTGTTGAATTTTGTCGCAAATTTATCCCCACATATAAATGTCTATTTTCCCATCCCATTTGTCGTTATTTATTATTCCATTCTTATTTTACTTTTATCAAAAATCAAAATTAACAAAAAATTCATTATAGGAGGTTTAATAGTTTTCTTATTAATGCCTTTTGTTATTAAAAAATCAAATGAAAAAGAGATAATCTTTTTTTCTTCAAAAAAACCATTAATTTTGGTAAACTGTAAAAATAAAGGTATTTTAATAAGTATAGATGGAATTGAAAATCCAAAACATTTTAGTGAAATTATTTACAAATTTATCAAAAGTAAAAAAATTAAAATAGAAAAATCC
>CAZCUO010000039.1:0-5567 GCA_964502135.1 uncultured bacterium | reverse complement strand
TGAAAGTGTGAAGAATATTATAGGACCATTAATTCTTATTGAAGGAGTTGAAGGTGCTGGATACGGAGAACTTGTTGAAATTATACAGAATGATGAAAAAAGATTGGGGAAAATACTTGAAGTAGAAAAAGATAAGGCATTGGTCCAAGTTTTTGAAGGAACAAGTGGATTAAGTTTAAGTGAAATTAAGGTTAGATTTACAGGAAAGACTATAAAATTTGGTGTTTCACCTTCAATTCTTGGAAGAGTTTTTACAGGTATGGGGAAGGTAAGAGATGGAGGCCCTGAAATTATTCCTGAAAAATATCTTGATATAAATGGTTCACCTATAAATCCTACAAGAAGAGATTATCCTTCGGAATTCATACAGACAGGAATTTCAGCGATAGATGGTTTAAATAGTTTAGTGAGAGGACAAAAATTACCAATTTTTTCAGGTTCAGGACTCCCACATAATTTACTCGCAACTCAAATAGTTAAACAAGCAAAAATTTTAACAGAAAAAGAAGAAAAATTTGCAATTGTTTTTGCAGCAATGGGTATTACATTTGAAGAAGCAGAATTTTTTCAAAATGAATTTAAAAAAGCAGGTGCCATAGAAAGATGTGTAACTTTTATAAATCTTGCAGATGAACCCGCTATAGAAAGAATATCAACTCCAAGAATTGCCTTAACAGCGGCAGAATATCTTGCATTTGAACTTGGAATGCATGTTCTTGTGATATTAACTGATATGACAAATTATGCAGAAGCACTTAGGGAAATATCAGCAGCAAGAGATGAAATTCCTGGTAGAAGAGGTTATCCTTCTTATTTATATACTGATCTTGCCACAATTTATGAAAGAGCAGGAAGAATAAAGGGAAGGCCAGGTTCAATAACTCAAATTCCAATTTTGACAATGCCTCAAGATGATAAAACACATCCAATTCCCGATTTAACAGGGTATATTACAGAAGGTCAAATAATTCTATCAAGAACACTACATTTAAAAGGCATTTATCCACCTGTTGATATTTTAACTTCTCTTTCAAGATTAAGGGATAAAGGAATAGGAATTGTAAAGGAAACAGGAAAAAAACTTACAAGAGAAGATCATCCCTATCTTGCAAGTCAACTTTTTGCCTCTTATGCAAGAGGAAAAGAAGCAGAAGAACTTGCAATGATTCTTGGAGAAGCAGCATTAACAGAAACTGATATAGCACATTTAAATTTTGCCAAGAAATTTGAAGAGGAATTTATAAATCAAGGTTTAGACGAAAATAGAAGTATTGAACAGACACTTGATATTGGATGGAAACTTCTTAAATTATTATCAAAATCAGACTTAAAGAGAATACCACCTCATATAATGGAAAAATACTGGAAGGAATAAAATGAAACTAAAAGTAAATCCAACAAGGATGGAATTATTAAAATTAAAAAAAAGATTAAATATTGCTAAAAGAGGGCATAAACTTTTAAAAGATAAAGAAGAACAACTTTTAATTGAATTTAGGAAACTTGTTTCTATTGTAGAAGAAGAAAGAAAAAAAATAGAAAATCAACTAATTGAGTTTTATAAAAAAGTTTTGATTCTAAGAGGAACCACTAATGAAAAAAAATGGGAATCAATGTTGAAAATTCCATCAATAAATATAAAATATAATCTCTTAAAAAAAAGAATATTTAATATCCCTGTAAATAAAATTGAAATGGAAATATTTGGAGAATTTATTCCAAATTATTATTTTTCACCTTTTTATAATGTTTTGATTAAAGAAGGATTAAGCATATTGAAACTTCTTTTTACCCTTTATGAATTTGAAAATAAATTGATAAGTTTTGCTGAAGAAATTGAAAGGACAAGAAGAAGAGTTAATGCCCTTGAATATGTTTTAATTCCTAATATTCAGGAAGCGATAAAATTTATCCAAATTAAACTTGAAGAATACGAAAGGACTTCTCTAACAACTCTTAAACATTTAAAACTAATAGAAACTTCATAAATTAAACTATTTCTATTTAAATAAATTGAACAAAAAATATTAAAATATTACTTTTTCCCACCTCAGAGGTGGGATTGGAGAATTGTTGATAGACAAAGGATTATACAATGGATAACATAAAAATTTATTTTTTATCCTTCTCGTCTTCTACTTTATATTCTGCATCAACTACTTTTTCATTCTTTGGTTTTTCTTCTTGTTTTTGCTCCTGGGATTGTCCTGATGCCTGTGCTTGTTGATATAATATTTGAGCAAGTTTATGAGATGCAAGTTCAAGTTCTTCAATTCCTTTTCTAATCTGTTCTGCTGTTTTATTTTCAGACTGTATTATTTTCTGCAAATTGTTTATCTTCTCCTCAATCTCTCTTCTTTCAGATTCACTTAATTTGTTTCCGTGTTCTTTTAAAGTTTTGTTAACTGAATAAATTAATGAATCTGCTTGATTTGAAAGTTCTGCAATTTCCTTTAATTTTTTATCTTGTTCTGCATACATTTGTGCTTCCTTAATCATTCTCTCAATTTCCTCTTGGGATAATTTTTTTGAACCTGTTATTCTAATTGACTGTTCTTTTCCTGTCCCAAGGTCTTTTGCAGAAACATGTAAAATTCCATTTGCATCTATATCAAATGTGACCTCAATCTGTGGAACTCCTCTTGGTGCGGGAGGGATACCATCAAGATGGAATCTTCCCAAAGATAAATTGTCTTTTGCCATTGGTCTTTCTCCTTGTAAAACATGAATTTCAACAGATGTCTGATTATCTGCTGCTGTGGTAAATATCTGACTTCTTCTTACAGGAATTGTTGTATTTCTTTCAATAATTTTTGTAAATATTCCTCCAAGTGTCTCAACTCCAAGAGAAAGAGGAGTAACATCAAGAAGTAATATATCTTTATCTCTCATTTCTCCAGAAAGGATTGCACCTTGAATTGCTGCACCAATAGCAACACATTCCATTGGGTCAACCCCTCTTTCTGGTTGAATTCCAATATATTCTTGAATAAATTTCTGAACTATTGGCATCCTTGTAGGTCCACCAACAAGAATAACTTTATTTATGTCTGATTTCTTAAGTTTCGCATCCTCAATTGCTCTATCAATAGGTCCTTTACATCTTTCTATAATTGGAGTAACAAGTTCTTCAAGTTTTGCTCTCCTTATTTTCATTACAAGATGTTTTGGTCCTGTGTGGTCTGCTGTAATGAATGGCAAGTTTATTTCTGTTTCAACAACTGATGAAAGTTCTATTTTTGCTTTTTCTGCAGCCTCTTTTATTCTCATCATAGCCATTTTATCATTTCTTAAATCTATTCCAGTTTCCTTTTTAAATTCTTCAACAATATATTCAATCAAGGCATTATCCATATCTGTTCCACCAAGTTGAGTATCTCCACTTGTAGAAAGGACTTTAAAAACACCACCCATCATTTCCATTATTGTTACATCAAGAGTTCCTGCACCAAAATCAAAAACAAGTATTTTTAATTCTTCTTTTAATTTGTCAAGTCCATAAGCAAGTGCTGCTGCTGTTGGCTCATTTATTAAACGAACTACCTCAAGTCCTGCAATTGTTCCTGCATCCTTTGTAGCCTGCCTTTGATTGTCATTAAAATATGCAGGAACTGTTATCACAGCCTTTCTTATTGTATATCCGAGGAATTGTTCTGCATCCCTTTTAATTTTTTGTAGAATAAATGCTGATATTTGTTCAGGAGTATATGTTTTTCCATAAATATTATATTTATAATCAGTCCCCATTTTTCTTTTGACAGCATAGACTGTACCTTCTGGATTAACTGCCGCTTGTCTTCTTGCTGGTTCTCCAACAAGAATCTGTCCATCTTTAGTAAAAGCAACATAAGAAGGAAATGCCTTACCACCAACAATTGTTGTTCCTTCTGCACTTGGTATAATAACAGGTTTGTCTCCTTCCATTATTGCTGCAGATGAATTACTTGTTCCAAGGTCAATTCCTATAATTTTTTCTGCCATTTTTATCCCTCCTTTTTTAATTTTAGATGGGAAATTTTAAAAAAAGTTTCAATTTTATTTAGTAATTGGCGGTGCAGGACTTGGCGCCTTCGCCCGTTTTTAAATTATTCGCTTTATAGCGAATACGAGCTCCGGTCGGCCACCCGGCACTGAAATTGCACCACTTGGTCGCAATTTCAAAACGTGCCTCCTTTCAAGCCTTGCAGTCAATCGTTGCCTAATTTTCTACTTTTACCCATCCTTATACTTTCTCTTATTTTAATTTGGGCGGTGCAGGACTTGAACCTGCGACCCCTACCTTGTAAGGGTAGTGCTCTAACCACTGAGCTAACCGCCCTATAAATTTATTTTACTATTTTCCCCATTTGATGTAAAATTGGATTTAAAAACATTTAAATAGGAGTAGGTCAAAATGGGTAAATTTAAAGATAAGGTAATTTTAGGGACTGAATATTTTAGACCACCAAATCCTGATTTAAATGATTTTGAAAGAGATATTGAAAATATTAGAAAAACTGGATTGAATCTAATAAGAACATGGTTATATTGGAAAACAGTAAATCCTGAAGAAAACGAATGGAATTTTGAAATTTATGATAAACTTTTTAAAATTGCAGAAAAAAATAAAATTAAAGTTCTAATACAAATAAATGCAGAAGTTGTGCCTGAATATATTGTTAAAAAATTTTCAGATTGTTTATATATGAATTTTAAAGGAGAAAAAATAATCCCTCATCCTTTACCAATGGTTCAAGTTGGTGGCTATCCAGGAATTAATCCTGATTGTGAAAAAGCCAAAAGATATATTGAAGAATTTTTAAAAAAGGTTGTTTTACATTATAAAGAAGAACAATCCCTTTTTGGATATGATGTATGGAATGAATTTATGCCTTTTTATCATTTTGAAAGTGTAAAAGAATATATGTTTCATCCAGAGACACAAAAGAAATACAGAGAGTATTTGAGAAAAAAATATGTAAAAATAGAAAATTACAATTTAATTTATGGAGGAAGAGATTATAAAAATTTTGAAGAAATCCCAATGCCTTCTCAAGGAGTATTTCTTGATATGCTTGATTTATATGAGTTTGCTTCTCAGTGGATTTATGATTATTTAAGATGGAAAGTTAGTATAATTAAAAAATATGACAATATTCATCCGGTCTGTGCTCACTGTGCAGGAGGGCTTAATTCTCTTTTAACAGTCCCTTTTGATACTTCTGAAGTTTCAAAAAATGTTGATATATGGGGAACAAGTTGTTATGAAAAAAATTTTTGGAGAGCATCTTTACAAGCATTAATTACAAGAGATTCAGCAAATAGAAAAATGTGGGGTTTTGTTGAAATGACAGGAGGAAGAACTTGGCACGGTCCATATGGAGAAAATTTAAGAACACCTAAATTTATAGAACAACTTGTTCTTTTACCTTTATCATATGGGGGAAATTTCAATCTGTTCTGGCAATGGAGACATGAAAGATTTGGTCAGGAATCTTCTAATTTTGGACTTGTAAATGAAGAAGGTTCATTTAACGAAAGGACTGAAAGAATATCAAAACTTGCTAAAATTATAAATGAGTTTGATA
>CAZCUO010000038.1:0-4117 GCA_964502135.1 uncultured bacterium | reverse complement strand
TTTTCTTTTATCTTTTTCAATGCAATATCAAATGGCAAGTCATAATAAAAATTACTCCACATAGACAAATCCATTTTTCACTCCATTTTATAATGGTTCAACTTTTTCTATTTTATAGTTTGTAAATCTATAAATTAAATCAATAATTTTATTTTCTGTTTTTTCTGAAATTTTAGGCATAATTTTTTCTCCATTTATTGCCTCATTAACAATTTCTTTTGCCTTGTCTACTTCAGTTTTCATCCCTTTATTTTTCCAACTTAAAAACATTAAGAAGATATTGCATATAAATTTAAAATAAATGCAGTCATTTTTTATTATTTATAAACAGCATTGTTTATCAAAAAACTTTCAAGTTTTTTCAATATTTCTTCATTATCAACAAAAAATCCAATTTCACTTAATATCTTTAAACTTGTATTATGAATTAAATCTTCTTCTCTTTTATCCAAAATTTCAAAAAATTTCCATTTACTCATTTTTCCCCCAAATTAGTTTTTATTTTATACTTTTTCAAAACAAAATCAATTATTTTTCTTCCAAATTTATCAAGATATGGTTTTGAAGGGTCAAATAAAGTATCTTCTTCTGAAAATATAAAAGGAGATAAAAAATATTCGGGAATAAAAATAATTTTTGTTTTTTCATTCTCTATAATTCCACCTACAATAAATTCTTTTTCTCCATCAGTTAATTTTATAAGTTTTTTTATTTTTGGGTCTTCTGTATCAATATAAACAGTACAGATAGGTTTTTGCCAGCCGGCAGGTGTATTTGGATTTCTTATCATTTTATATTCTTTATCTCCAAAATATTCACTCAAATTATTTAAAAAATAAAAAGAAATCTTCTTAATAACATCTTCATTTTTATATCCATATTTTGGACTTACAGGTGTAAAATCTTCTGATAAATATTTAAAACAAGAAAAATAATTTGAGAAAATTTCTTTGTATGGTTCAAAATTTTTCATTCCAGCGATCAAAAAAATTATACCTCCATTTTTTATATATTCTTTCAAAAAAATTTTCAGTTCTTCAGGTATATAATTTCCCAAGTCCAAAATAATTAAAGGTATTTTCTCAACTGATAAATTAATTTTTTTCTTTAATATTTCTCTTACATCTATTGGTTTATATGAAATCCTATTTTCTTTTAAATACCACATAATTGCACTTAATATATATTTTGAACCAAAAGGGAAAATTGCCCTATTCATTGTTTGTGATGGTTCTATTATTATTCCTATTGCTGGATATTTATCTTCTGTTTCTAATAATCCCTCATATATTGAGTCATTTTCAATTGGCCTTTTTTCTAAATATTCTTTTTCTCTTTTCTCAAATTCCTTTAATATATTTTCTTCAAATTGAACCTGTATACCTTTTTTTGCATAATAATATGAGGTTATAACAACATTAATTGTATCAGAAACATTTTTTGCACCTATTTCAGCCATTGCTGTTTTTGCTTCTTCATATTCTTTTTCATCCTTTTCCAACTTATAACTTTTCATTATTTTTGTTTCTCTCTGTGTCATAAAAGAATTTGCATCTACTGCCTGTAATAAAATATTTATGATTGCTTCTTCTGGATTTTCTGAAATAATCTTTGGATTATAATTTTCAAGTTTTTTAAGTATTATTTCCTTACCAGTTGTCTTTGAAATTTCTATAATATCAAGTCCAACACCTTTACCCATTTTTATCTTTAATGGAGAGAACCCATAAGTAATATAATGAATTAATGGACCATGATTTAAAGCCCCTTCATCTGATAGTGTATGACATAAAGAAGAAATCCATAAACCAATCTCCTTTTCATTTTTATTTTCAAATGCTTTCGTCAGCAATATAAAATTAATATATTTACCTTTTGAAGAATGTAAATCATATCTTGTTTTAATTCCATATTTTTCAAGAATTAAAAGAGAACTTTCAGAAATAATATCTTTATCAAATTTTTCAAATGAATCAGGATAATGAGACCATTCCTTTATCATTCTCTTTCTTGTATCTTCTGAAAGCATACCCTTTATTTCTTCAGGGAGTTTTTCTATCAAAATCTCTGTTATTAATTCATGTCCAGAACCCCATCCAAAACAATTTACAATAGAAATAAAAAAAATCAGAAAAATAAGTTTTTTAAACATTTTATTCATTTAATAGAACTGTTATTCCTATTACGATTACTGCTCTCATACCTTTGCCATCACTGTAAAATTCAATTTCTTTTATAGTTTTATCAATATTTGGGTTTTTCCATTGTAATATATATAAATTTCTGAAAGGTGGTAAAAAACTTTCGGAACTTCTTACAAGAATATATTTCAAATCCTCAGTTTCTTTCCTTTCTTGAGGCCACCAGTCAAACATATTTATCCCATAAATCAATTGGAGTTCTTCACTTTTGCCATCCTCATATTTAAATATAAACTTTCTTTCTCCTTTTTCTTCAGGGCCTGCATAATAATTTGCAATTAAAAAATAAATTGCATAAACCTTTTTTCTCAGTGGAATGCTAAAATTCAAATGTCCATCCAAAATTTCTGATTTAGTCATTACACATGTATATTTGCTCTCTTCTTCGGATAAAATTTTAAATGGAACTCCATAATAATTTTTATCTCCTGTTTCAATATATTTCAAATTATATGTTCCAACCCATTTTGAAAAGTTTCCATTACAATAATCTCTTATATCTACTATAAAAAATTTTTTCTTTTCAAATTGCTCAAGAAATTCAAATTTTTCTTTATATGGCTTTTCAAAAAGTTTTTTTGCCGCCTTCTGAACAATATCTTCTAATGTATCAAAATCGTTACTGAATAAAAAATTATATCCAAGAAATAAAAAAAGAATAATTTTACCAGCGCCAATGAGTATATGGATGAACAAATCCTTCAAGCCAATTAATTGGATATAACGCATAATCATCTCCCTGTAAAGCAAACGAAGGTCCTTCATTTGAAGAAGTTCCTTGATTTATTCTTAAATTTGCAATAATTCTCATTCCTTTTGTTCTTTGCCATCTTGTTTTAAAATCTTTTAAGTTTATTGAATGAATATATATTTCTTTTCCATCTTTTTTTATCTTTTTAAAAAGTTGGCCATCTATAGTTTTTAATTTTAAAATTTCTCTAAAGTAAAAATCTGAGATTGTTAAACCATCTGGAATATTTTCTGGTACAAAAATATAATCCTCTTTTTCAATAAGATTGTATCCTTCTTCTAAAGCATAAATTGGTTCAGGTATTGATGTATCAGGTTCTTCTACTTTATCAGTATATTCAAGTAGATTATTTACAAGTAAAGTACTCACAGGGTCTATTCCATACCTATTTGTAACATCAACCTGACAAAATATTATTCTTCCTCTTCCAATAACAAATTCACATAGAGGTGTTTCCATTAGGTCAAATCCACAACTTAATATTGGTCTGAATGCACCAATATATGGTTTAACAATAGGGAAACTTACAACAACATTATCATTACCCCACATCCAAAATCTTTCGGGATGAGCATAAGCAATTTTAGGTGGTGGACCGGGGTCAGGATAATCAGGCATTAAATTACTATAACCTTTTAAATAGGAAAAATCACTATTTATAAGACCTTTAACAATTGGATGATTTGGAGCAGAAATATGTGCGTGTCTCCATCTTCTTTCCTCACTTTTTAAACCAAGAATATTTTTTAATGGTTGTTCAAAAATAATTACTTTTAATCCTTCTTTTATTGCTGGGTCAATATTATAGAGTAATTTTGGTGTTTGCCAGGAAATAAGATTTCTAAAATATATCTCATTTGAAAGAACTTTCCTTCCAATTATTAAAATCCCATCATTTGGTATATATCCATTTATTTCTTTATATTTAACTCTTGCTTTATCAAGTAAATTCTTTGTTTCTCCTATAGGGTCATAAAGATATACTTGGTTTTTAATTATAGGCGGATTGAAAATAGGAAAAACTGTTACATTAAATTCATCTTCTATATTATCACCCTTTTCAGTAGATACTTTTAATCTTATAATTATATCCTTCCTTGATTTGACTTTTGGGACTTTAAAATTTATCTGATATTTGTCTATAATTCTTTCACCCGAAGAGATT
>CAZCUO010000037.1:0-2667 GCA_964502135.1 uncultured bacterium | reverse complement strand
TTTATTGGTGTTAAAATATAGAGTATCATAGCCAACCAATCTTAACCATCTTGCAAGTCCTCCACACATTCCATCTGCTATAAATTTCATCTTAATCATGTGGCGGGATGGGGACTTGAACCCCAGACATACCGGGTATGAGCCGGTTGCTCTGCCTCTGAGCTACCCCGCCATTTATATTTATTTTACCTTTATTTTACCTTCTTTTCCAGATATTCTTTAAGTTTTAAAAATGCTTTTGTTCTATGACTTATTTTATTTTTTTCCTCCAAAGTCAATTCTGCAAATGTTTTACCAATTTCTGGAACTTCAAAAACAGGGTCATATCCAAAACCATTATTGCCTTTTGGTTGGAATGTTATATAGCCATCAATTTCTCCTTTAAAAAACCTCTTTTCTCCTTTTCCAACAAGACATACCACTGTTATAAATTTTGCTTTTCTTTCTTCCTTATTCTTATATTTTTTCATCATATCAAGTAATTTTTCAATATTTTTTATATCGTCCCTTTCACCAGAAAATCTTGCTGAATTAACTCCTGGAAGTCCATTTAATTTTTCAACAAAAAGTCCTGAATCTTCACTAACTATATAAAAATCTTTAAAAAATTTACTTAAATATTCTGCTTTTAAATATGCATTTTCATATAAAGTTTTTCCATTTTCTTCTGGAAATTCAATAAAATCTGGGGGAGACAAAATTTCAAAATTTTTCCCCATTATTTCTTTTATCTCTTTAACCTTATTTTTATTTTTAGTGGCCAAGTAAAAAAATAATTTCATCTTTCAAAATTTCCTTTTCAATTTCAATTACCTTTTTTATCCCTTTTTCTGCAAGATTTAGAAGTTGGTCAAGTTGAGTTTTTGTAAATGGATATCCTTCAGCAGTTCCTTGAATTTCAATAAACTCGCCATTACCTGTCATAACTACATTTAAATCCACAGATGCAAGTGAGTCCTCGGAATAATCAAGGTCAAGAAGTAGGTTTCCATGGACAATGCCAACACTTATAGCACCAAGATAATCTTTCAAAACTGGGACCTTTATTAAACCAGAATTTTTCATTTTATTAAGACATTCAACAAGGGCAATAAAACCACCAATAATACCTGCAATCCTTGTTCCTCCATCTGCTTGTATTACATCACAATCAACCCAAAAAGTCCTTTCTCCAATCCTTTTTAAATCAACAACTCCTCTTAAAGATCTACCTATCATTCTTTGTATTTCCTGTGTTCTTCCTGATAATATTGAACTTCTCTGTGTTCTTTCAGATGTTGCAGAAGGTAAAAGAGAATATTCCGCAGTTATCCAACCATTGCCTGTATCCTTTAACCAAACTGGAACCTTATCTTCGTAATTAACAGCACATATAACTTTTGTATCTCCAAGTTCAATTAAGCATGAACCACTAGCATATTTTAAAAAACTCTTTTTTATTTTAATTTCCCTTATTTCATCAAATGGTCTATTCCCTTTTCTTTTTATTTCCATTTTGTAAACCTCCTGTCCCATTTATTTTCAAAAAATACCGAAGGAATGACAAAAACATAAAATGAAAAATTTTCCCTATCTTTTGTTATTTTAAAATCTAAAGTTAAACAATGTAAAGTTTTCCATATTTCATATGTTTGGTTAGTCAATTTTCCAGAATCAAAATCATAAAAAAATCCAATTTTATATCCTAAATTATTTTTTAATCTCTGCTCCCAAAATGTTTCAATACCTAAAATATTACTTTCATTTTCAAAACTTGTTCCAATAGAGAATTTATAATTTCTTCTTTCATAGGATATTGAATTTACACCAAATTTATATAATCTATTCTCAATATCATATTCATTGTCTCCTTCTATTTTAAATCCTTTATTTTTAAATTCATATTTTAGAAAAATATTGCCAAAAGAATTTCTTCCAATATCATATTCATTTCCAATTTCAATGCTTCCAGTAAAATCTGTTTCTGAATATAAATCCCATCTTAAATTTACTGAAGAAAAGATTCCATTATTTTTCTCTTCAAATTCATCAAATTTAATCAGATTGGATGGCTTCTGATTGACTGTTCTTGTATATAATGAAAAACTTGGTATGAATGTAATACCCCTATTTAAAAAAATTGATGAAAAATTTAGACCTGTTTCAGTTATGAAATTAAATTTTTCAAAATCAGAGTTTATATAATTTATTGACGAAAATGAGACATATGGTTTTAAAGAGAAATAATCAAAATCCTTTTTAAATGTAAAATCAAAATCATTAAGAATTCTTAAATAATTTTCTTTTTCTTTATAAAAATTTGTAAATCTGAAATCATAAGTTAAATAAACAGGTATTGAAAATAAAGGGTAATGTGGTAAAAAGTATCTTATTTCAGGAATTTTTTCAACGTTTAAAATATTTTCTCTAGCATTTTCTCTAATAGTAAATCCTAAAATTCCTTTGCCAGCAGGTTTTATTATAGAGAAATAATTATACATTTTTGACTTTTTTAAAAACTCCTCTTTAAAAAAATCTGAAAAAAATTCATTATCATGCATCCATCTCCAATCAATCAAAAAATATGTATCTTTAAAATTTTTATTCATTTCTAAATATCCTCCAGGGTAAGTTTCATATTTTCCCCATTTTTTAAAGAAGATCGGAAGAGCGGTTCAGCAGGAATGC
>CAZCUO010000036.1:0-4259 GCA_964502135.1 uncultured bacterium | reverse complement strand
ATTTGTCCACTTTTTTTAATCATCTCTTCAAGTTTTTCTCTGTTACTTCCTACATCATAATCTTCAAATGAAATATTATTCTCCTTTAAAAAATCTTTCAACATCCTACAATATGGACATGTCTTTGTTGAATAAACTATTATTTTTTTATTCATTTTTCTCCCCTTTTTAATTTTTTTGCAATTTCTGTTACTCTCTTTCCAAGTTCTTTTGCAATTTTTAAGTCAATTTCGTTGGGAGGAGTATCTCCTTTTAAACCTACAACAGCACTTGCTCCATATGGAGTCCCTCCCGACTTTGTTTCAAGTAATTCTTTAATTGTATAAGGAATTCCAACTATTATTGCTCCGTGATGTAAAAATGTAAACATCATTGAAATTAAAGTTGTTTCCTGACCCCCATGTATAGTTGCTGAACAGGTAAAAAAACCCACTGGTTTATTAACAAGTGCTCCTTTTGCCCACAAAGAACCAGTTTTATCAAGAAAATTTCTCATCTGTGAACACATATTACCAAATCTTGTTGGAGAACCTATAATTAAACCATCTAAATTTTCAAGTTCATCTATTTCTGCTATTTTTACATCTTTTTGAATTTCCTTCGCTTTTTTTATTCTTTCATCTTTTTCAATAATCTCACTTGGCAACAATTCCGGGACTGTTCTTAAAAGAGGAATACCCTCTGTTTCTTTTATTCCTTCACAAATTTTTTGTGCCAGTAAAAAAGTATTTCCAAACATACTATAATATAAAACCATGATTTTAACTTCCATATTTTCCTCCTCCTTAATAAATAATTCGTTCAAAAACACTCCCTATTTCTATATTAAATTTCTCCTTTTCAATAGAAATTTCTGCATTTTTATCTTTAACTTTTAAAGCAAAATTAATATTCCTTTCAACTTTGATAAGAGAAACTATTTTTAAAAATAAAGACATTTCTTCATAATTTTTAAAAGAGAAATTTAAAACAAAATCATCCTGCCTCTGGATCCATTTACAACATTTTATTTCTTCCCACTGTTTTTCATCTGTTTTTAATATTTTATTTAAATTCTCAATTGCTTTATCATAATCAGGTGGTTGAGTTAATTCTTCAACAATTTCTGAATATCTTATATTATTTTCTTTATCAAGAATGAAAACTGTCCTTGCAAGTAAATTCAATTCTTTAATCAAAACACAAAAATTTATTCCAAAAGAATGATATTTATAATCAGAAAAAACATAAACATTTTTTATTTCATTTATTTCACAGAATCTTTTCTGTGCAAAAGGTAAATCACAACTTATTCCAATAACAACAATATCTTTTCCAAAAGAAGTTGCCATTTTATTAAACTCTTTTAACTGTAAATCACATACAGGAGTATCAAGGGATGGAAAAGAAGTTATAACCTTTATTTTACCATCAAAATCAGAAAGCTTTACTTCTGACATGTCCTTGGCTATTACTTTAAAATTCAATTTTTCTTGGCTTGGAATTATCCCGATCAAAGTTAATGGTGAACCTTTAAATTTTATTTTATTCATCTCTCTTCCTCCTTTATCCTATCATAAATTTTATCAATTTTCTCAAAACATTCTTTCTTTTCTTTGACTTTACCTTTTTCATCAACTCCTTTACATATAACTTCATCATAATAGGATGCACCAATAGTTGCAAAAAAATTTCTAATTATACTTTTTGCATTTTCAATAAATTTATCCATTTCACTTGCCTCAACACATATAAATATTCCTTTTTTCTTTTTTGGTTTAAATGTTTTAAAAAAATTAATACCAAGCCACTGACATTGAAATCTATCTATCATCATTTTCAATTGAGCAGACACAGAACCAAAAAAAATAGGAGAAGCAACAATAACTATATCTGCACTTTCAATCTCATCATAAACATTCTGCATATCATCATTTATTTTACATCTTCCATCTTTCCTTATATTTTCACATTCCTGACATGGAACAAATTTTAATGAATTTAGGAATATTTTTTTAACTTCAGAATCTTTAAATTTATTCAAAAAATAATCAAGTAATATTTCAGAATTACCATTTTTTCTTGGACTACCACATATACCCACTATTTTCATTCTTTTATTTCTTTCATTTCTTCACCACAACATACTTCTTTTATATCAGATTCTTTACCACATTTTTTACATACATATTTTTTCTTTTCTTTTTTTATTCCACAACCACATGACTTACACATATCATCCTCCTTTTTTAAAATTTTAATTCAATTGAATTTTCCCATAAGCCATGGATATTACAGTAGGAAGAAGCAAAAATTTTACCTTCCTTTGCTGTCTTAAATTTTATCTCAACAATAGGTTCTGTATATATTGAACTTGTATCAGCACCATCAGTTGAAGCACCATGCGATAAAAATTCATACCTTCCAATATGATATGGAAATTTTTCTCCCTCTGGTAAAAAATATACATCTATCCAACTTATATGATGGGCAGTTGTATTTGGATGTGGAATTTCTTTTCCCACAGTTACAATTATTTTTACTCCTTTTTCCTTATCTTTTTCAACAACTTCAATCACAGGAACATGCTTTTCTTTCTTCCAATCAGCGCTTTGATATAATTCTTTCATATTAACCTCCTATTCAAAATTTTTTAAATTTTTCACTTGGAATATTGCATACAGGACAACTTACTGGTGGTTTTCCAATATGAGTATACCCGCACACAGGACATATATAAATTTCATCTATTTCTATATCTTTACCACTTTTTACTTTCTCTTTTGCTTCTGAATATAATCTTGAATGGATTTTTTCTGCTTCAAGTGCATAATGAATTGACCTATGTGCTTCATTTTCTCCTTGTAAATTAACTATTGCATCAAAAGAAGGATACATTTCCTCAACCTCATAATTTTCTCCATCTATTGCTGCCTGTAAATTTTCTTCTGTTTTTTTAATATATCCAAGAACTTTTGCATGATTTGTTGCATGAACCTGTTCTGCATAAGCAATCGCTCTAAACAATCTTGAAACATTTTTAAAACCTTCTTTCTCTGCAATTTCTGCAAATGCAAGATACTTCATATGTGCCATACTTTCTCCACAAAATGCTTCATTTAAAACTTTTTCACTCATTTTTTTCATAGTGTCACCTCCTTTTTATTGTATATCTTCAAGAATATTTATAAGGTCATCCTCATGCTCAATTTCATCTTTAAGAATATCAAGCACTATATAATAAGTAATTGGGTCTTTATCTTTAAGATATTCTGCGAGATTCTGATAGACATCAATAGCACACTGTTCTCCTTTGATATTCTGTTTTAAAACTGGTATTACTTCTGGGTCAATTGGTGCATCATAACCACAGTTTGTCAATTTATACCAATCCTCTGGTTTTAAGACAGGAGTCCCACCAAGTTGAATAATTCTATCTGCAAGCATTTCTGCATGTTTTAATTCATCTCCAGCATGCTGTGTTAGTTCAGCAACAACTTCTTCTCTGAATTTTCCCTTTACAACTTTTGCTCCAATCCAGTATTGATAATAAGCAAGCCATTCATCAGAAAGTGCTTTGTTCAACTTTTCAATTATTTCACTAACATTTCCTTTAACTATTTTAATACCTTTTCTTTCCATAAACACCTCCTTTTTTTATTTTTCTTTAAATGTCTTTATTGCTTCTCTTAAATCAGTTAAATAAGTTAAAGCAGGTCCTCCACCCATCAAAACCGCCACCATACCAGCTTCCATAATTTCCTCTTCAGTTGCTCCTGCCTTAAATGCTTTTTCTGTGTGGATTCCTATACAATAAGAACATCTTAAAGCAACTGCAATTCCAACAGCAATCAATTCCTTTGTTTTTAAATCAAGTTTCCCATCTTTTAAAACTGAATTCACAAATTCAACAAATTTTTTAAATTCTTCGGGATTAAAATTTGAAACTTCTGCCATTGCCTTTTTATATTTTTCCATTAATTGGTTCATTTTTCCTCCCTATTTCCAAGTTCTTTATCAAGATACATCAATAGATAATCCTTACCTCCAATCTTTTTAAGTTTTTCAAGTATCACACTTGCATTTTTTTCTTCTTCTACTTGTTCTGTTATAAACCATTGAAGCATTATCTCTGCTGAATAGTCATTTTTTTCTTTTGCAAGAGAATAAAGATTTTCTATATTTTGTGTTATTTTCTTTTCATGTTGAAGTATCTTTTCAAAAACTTCTATTGGTGAAGTAAATTCAGATGGTGGTTTTTCTATTTCCTGAAATATAAC
>CAZCUO010000035.1:0-6298 GCA_964502135.1 uncultured bacterium | reverse complement strand
AAAAAGCATAATCTTTGTATTTTAGATTATAAAAATGCAAAAGAACTGGAAGAATTCTCAAGAAAGAAATAAGTAAGATAGCGAATATCAAAAATTTCTTTTTCTCTTTAGTTTTCTTTTGTAAAAAATACATTTATCTTCCTTCTTAAAAATTATAATACAAAAATGATTTAAAATGAAAATTTTTAATTGACATTGAAAAAATTTTATAGTATAATTTAAAATTTGAAACAAAGGGCCGCTAGCTCACCAGGCAGAGCACCGCCCTTTTAAGGCGGGGGTAGCAGGTTCGAGTCCTGCGCGGCCTAAAACCCCCCTTCCACCCCCTTTTCGGAGAGTCTCCGACAAGGAGACTCTCTTTTATTTTGAAGTTTTTAAAACAAAAATTTGACAGAAAATTTTAAAAAGTATAAATTAGAAAAACGGGAAAGGAGGTGGAAAATGAAAATTAGATTATTTTTAATTTTACTTATTCTATTTTTTTATGAAAATTGCATTTCAGTGGTAAAATTTGGATATAAATTCACACCTCAAAACGATGTTTATCTTATAACAGAAAAAAATAATTTTCTTGTTCAACCACAAAGTATAATTTCAAATGGAAATATGCTTTATTTTGCTGCTCAGGATTTCACAAAGAATAGAGAACTTATAGTAAAAAGAACAAAAGAATTAAAAGTTGTAAAAGATGAACCAAAAAGAAAGATAATAAAAGCAACCTATGTGCTTGGAGACGATAAAAATGAATATCCTGATTATTCTTTAGTTCTTTTTTTAGAAATAAGAGAAGAATATCCTTTTTTGGCAATTTATTCTAAATTTATTTATAATGGGGTTGGAATTTCTGAATGTGGAATAAATTGGGCGATGGAAAATGCTTACGAACCATATAAATATTATACAATTCCAGAAAAAGGGAAAATTATGACTTATAAACTTGAAAAAACAAAAAAAACAAAAATTGGACAGGCAAACTGGATTTTTGCTAATACAGGAAAGGGAGAAGGTGGTGGTTTGATTGCACCCGCAGTAATACTTGGAAAGGGTGAAAATTTCATATTTATAAATAGTGTTCCACCAAAGAAAAAATTATCTAAAGGTGAATCTATTGATGTTTTTATGATTTTTATGCCTATAGAAAAGAACTATAAAATCCTTAATGAGTTATTTGAAAAAATAAAAAATATAAAATGGGAATATGAAAAATTTTAAAAAGGGGGTAAAAGATGCTCTCTGAAGTAGAAAAAAACAAAATTATTGAAGAAGAAAAGATCCGTATAAAAATAAGATTGAAATATGAACAAAAATCATCAGGTCTTGCAGGTGTTTTATCAAGTGTATGTCCTGGGCTGGGTCAGATTTATAATGGGCAGTTTGGAAAGGCAACTTTAATTGGAGTAACAATTATTATAAGTATTGTTTTGCTTTCACTTGGCATTACATTTTGGATTAAAGGAGTCCCCTCAAAAGGGGAAAAAATAAGTGTTATTGAAGAAAAACCGATTCAAATGACAGAGGAAGGAGTTGTTATAGAAGAAGAAACAAAAGAAACCCCAAAAGTAAAGGAAGGGAAACCAAAATTACCATATATACTTACAATAATTGGGATTATTGGTCTTGGTTATGGATGGAGTTTTGCAGTAAATGATGCAATTAAAACAGCAAAAAGATTAAACGAAGAGGCATTAAAAGATTTATAAATTTTTAAGTTTAAAGATTAAAGAACAGAGTTCCGAAGCCATATCAACATAATTTACATAAATATTTTTTGGCAAATTTAAAATAGTTGGAGCAAAATTCAAAATTGCTTTTATACCTGATTTTACCATTTTCTCTGCAACTTCTTGAGCACTTGATGCAGGAACAGTTATTATACCAACTTTAATTTTTTCCTTTTTTATAAATTTATCCATCTGATTAATATCTTCAATTTTAATACCATCAATTAATTTCCCAATTTTTTCTGGGTCATTATCAAAAGCATAGACAATTTTCATATTTAAAATTGAAAACCCTTTAAATTTAATTAATGCAGAACCTAACCTCCCTACTCCAACAAGAATGACTTTTATTTCTTTATCTATACCAATTATTTTTTCAAGAATTTTTATAAGTTTATCAACTTCATAACCTACGCCTCTTTTCCCAAAAGTTCCAAAATAAGATAAATCTTTTCTGAATTGCTCTGGTAAAATGTTCAAAGAGAGAGTAATTTTTTTTGATGAAATAATTTTTTCTCCCTTTTTTTTCATGTCAAGTAAATTTCTTAAATAAACAGGTAATCTTTTTATAGTATCCTCTGGAATATATTTTTTCATCCTCTTGATTTCCCTCCTGAAATATTAATTGTGGTTCCTGTAATATAACTTGCAAGGTCAGAAATTAAAAAACATACAAGGTTCGCTACCTCTTCAAGTTTACCAACTCTTCCTAAAGGTATTGCAACTTTTTCATATGATTTTCTTAATTCTTCAACTGTTATCCCTCTTGTATATGCAAGCGCCCTTTCATATTCTGGATTTCTTAATGCAGTTGGTTCAAGTATTCCAGGTGCTACCCCTACAACTCTAATATTGTATTTCCCAAGTTCTTTTGCCCAACTCCTTGTAAAAGAATAAATTGCTGCTTTTGTTGCTGAATAAACACTTTGACCTTCAGAGCCCTCAAGTGCAGATTCTGAAGATATATTTACTATTACACCTCTTCTTTTTTTTATCATTTCTCTTGCAACTGCCTGACTACATAATAAATAACCTTTTTGATTTATACTAACCATTTTATCAAAAATTTCTTCTGTAATTTCTTCCTTTCCTTGAGGATCAACAAGTAATCGTGGTATCAAAATTCCTGCATTATTCACAAGAAAATCAATCTTTTTAAATTTTTCAATCGTTTTCATAACAAGATTTTCAACCTCTATTTTTTTTGAAACATCTGTTTTTATAAATTCAAGTTTTTCTCTAAATTCTTTTAGTTCTTGTAAAGTTTTTTCTGCTTCATTTTTATTTATATCAGCAATTACAACATTTGCACCTGCTTCAAGTAATTTTTTAACAATTGCTTTTCCTAAACCACTTGCACCACCTGTAACGATTCCAGAAAATTCACTCAAATCTATCTTAACCATAAATTCTCCTCTTTTGACTAATATCCAATAAATAATATATCATTATAAAAGAAAATTCACAAGGAGGAAGATATGAGAAAGGCGATCGGGATTGATTTAGGAGGAACATATATAAAAGCAGGTCTTGTTAATGAAAAGGGAGAAATATTAAAAAAAGAACAATTCCCGACACTTGGAGAGAAAAATGATAGAAACATTGTATTGTCACAGATTGAAAAAGCAATTGAATTCTCTTACCAAGATGATATAGAAGGTATTGGAATAGGAACTCCTGGAGTTGTTGATGACGAAGGAATTGTTTATGAAGCACCAAATTTACCTGGATGGCATAATTTAAACTTAAAAAAGATATTTGAAGAAAAATTTAAAAAGAAGGTTGTTGTGGAAAATGATGTAAATACAATTGCTTGGGGTGAATATCTTTTTGGAGCAGGGAAGGGTTCAAAAACAATGATATGTATAACTCTTGGAACAGGACTTGGGGGTGGAATAGTAAAGGATGGAAAACTTTTAAGAGGAGGGAAATATTCTGCTGTTGAAATAGGTCATATACCTATAGATTATAAAGGACCAAAATGTAAATGTGGAAATTATGGATGTATTGAAAGGTTTGTTGGAAGAGATTATATTGTTGAAAGAGCAATAAATGGTATTAATCAAGGAAGGGTAACAAAAATTTATGAACTTGTAAATGGAGATTTAAGTAAAATAACTCCAAAAACAATATCAGATGCATATAATCAAGGAGATGAATTTGCAAAAGAGATATGGATAGATGTTGGAATATGTCTTGGGGCTATGTTTAGTGGTCTTGTTAATCTTTTAAACCCTGATATAATAGTAATTGGAGGAGGAATTGCTCAAGCAGGTAAAATTTTATTTGATACAATAGAAAAAACAATAAAAGAAAGAGCAATGAAAATATTATGTAAAAATTTAAAAGTTGTTCCTGCTGGTCTTGGTGTTGACGCAGGAATAGTTGCAGCAGGTGCTTTAATTTTCCAAAAATGAGAATATTATTTTTTGGAAGTGATACTTTTGGTATTCCTTGTCTTGAAATCTTAAAGAGAAATTACCAAATTATAGGTGTTGTTACTGCTTTTGATAAACCAAAGGGAAGAGGTTTAAAAATTCTTCCTACTCCTGTAAAAGAATGGGCACAAATGAATGGAATTGATGTCTTTCAACCAGAAGTTTTTGATGATAATTTTCTTAAAAAAGTAGAAAAATTATCTCCTGATTTAATTGTCTTAATTTCATATGGTAAAATTTTGCCTGCTTCATTATTAAATATACCTAAAATTGCTTCTATAAATGTCCATCCTTCACTTTTACCAAAATATAGAGGGCCTGCACCAATTGAATGGACTTTGATAAATGGAGAGACAAAAACGGGAATAACTGTAATTAAAATGGATGAAAAAATTGATACAGGAGAAATAATAACTCAAAAAGAAGTTGAGATTTTGCCTGTTGATAATGCCTTTACATTGAAAAATAGGTTATCACAAATTGCATCAGAGGTTTTAATTGAAGCAATAGAAATAATCAAAAAAAATGGGAAAACATATCCACAAACAGGAACTCCATCTTATGCAAGAAAATTGAAAAAAGAAGATGGACTTATAAAATGGGAAAATTCTTCTGAAAAAATACATAATCTTGTTAGAGGGGTTATAATTTGGCCAACTGCTTATACATACATTATTACAAATTCAACAAAAAAACTTATTAAAATATATAAAACAGACATAGGAGAAAAAGAGGGAATTTTTGGAAATCCTGGTGAAATAATAAAAATAGAAAATGAATATATAGAAGTAGCTTGCGGAAATGGAACTTTGAAGATAAAAGAATTGCAGATGGAAGGAAGAAAAAGAATGAAGGTTTCTCAGTTTCTTTGTGGTTACAGAAATCTATTGAAGTTTTTTATATAATATTAAGTTAAGGAGGTGTATTATGAAAAAAAATATTTTGTTTTTGGTATTAAGTATAATTCCTTTGTTTGCTCAAGTTAAGACAGAAGTAAAGTCAGAAGGGCCTACTATTGAAGAGGTTATTAAATATGAAGGACCAAAAGCAAGAATAGCAGTTGCAAGATTTGATGTAAAAGCACCAAAAGCAACATGGGAAATGGGAGATGGAATAAGGGATATGATTGTTGATGCTCTTTTTAAGACAGGTAAATTTATAGTTGTTGAAAAGGATGCAATAAAAGATCTTGAAGAAGAATTTAAATTTACACAAACTGGATGGAGTAAAAAAGAACTTGAAAAAGGAACATTTGAAGTTGCAGATATAATTGTTGTAGGAGCAATAACTGGGTTTGAACCTCATACAGAGGGAACTTCTGGAGGAGGAATTGTAATACCAACACCTTTTGGAATAGGTATTGGAGTTAAAAAAGAAGAAGCATATATTCAAGCAGTTATAAGATTAATTGATGTAAGAACGAGAAGAATAATAAATTCTACAAAAGTTGAAGGAAAATCATCAAAATCAAAAGTCGGAATTGCAGGTGGTGCAGGAATTAGTGGCGTTATTCTTGGGGGTGGATTTGAGAAATATAAAAATACGCCAACAGCAGAAGCGGTTATGATAATGATAGACAATGCGGTTAAAGAAATAGCAAAAATGGTACCTGAAAGTTATTATAGATATGGAAGTAAAGAATTAGAAAAAACATATAAAAATCAGCCAGATGGCTTTAGAGGTATAAAATGGGGAACTTCAATTGAGGAAATAAAAAATTTAAAAGTAGTTAAAGAGGAAGGAAATCAAAAGGAATGCATTAAAACAGACGATGTATTACAAATAGGGAAAGCAAAAATTGAAAAAATTATTTATTCATTTTATAAAGACCAACTTGAGAGTGTAATTATTGAAACAAAAGGAAAAGACAATTTTGAAAATTTAAAATCAGCAACAATAGAAAAATTTGGAGAAAGTAAAAATAAGTCTGAAAATGAGTGGATTTGGGAGGGAGAAATCACAACAATATATTTGAAATATTACCCAACTGATGAAAAAGGTATTTTAAAGATGGTATCAGAAGAAATGAAGAAAAAAATAGAATCAGAAACATCCTTTTAGTTATTTACATAAACATTTTGAATTCAAAAATTTCTCAAATGAAATTTTTTCTTTTTCCTTATAAAGATCGGAAGAGCG
>CAZCUO010000034.1:0-4684 GCA_964502135.1 uncultured bacterium | reverse complement strand
TTCAGATAATATTTTAAGTGATGTTTCATAATCAGCAAGTGGTCTAATAATGGGATATAAAGATTTAACTGTTTCTATATTGTGTGAAATTATATCTGGCTTTGAATTAAATACTATATTTAAACTTTTAATATTACCTCCAAAATCTGGGATTAAAACTTCAATCTTTGTTTCTGGTGATTTTTCTCTTATTTTTTTAACAACTTCTGCAAATTGGCTTGCTCCTCCATCCTTTAAATCATCTCTTGTAACAGAAGTTATAACAACATATCTCATATTTAGTTCTTTTACAATTTGGGCGATTTTTACTGGCTCTTCTCTATCTAATTTTTCAGGTATACCTTTTTCTACACTACAAAATTTACAGTTTCTTGTGCATATATTTCCCATTATCATGAAAGAGACATATTTTTTACTAAAACAATCATAAATATTTGGGCAATTTGCACTTTTACAAATTGTATTAACTTTATATTCTCTAATTAACTTTTCTGTGTATAAATAATTTTCATTAAAAGAAATTCTTTTTTTAACAAAATTTGGTATCTTTTCCATTTTATAAGTATTTTTCAACTGATTTTAAAAAACTTCTTCCAGACTCTTTTTCTATATTAATTATGCCACAAGAAATTAAAAGATTGGTTGAAGGAAAATTTTTTATAAGAGTCATAAATTCTTCTTTATTTGATGCATAAACAATAACATTTTTCCCTTTTTTTAGTATTTTTTCTATTACAGGCAACCATAAAGAAGAGGCACAAGGTGGTTTTCCTGCTCCTGGAACTATCTGAATTGCCTTAATATATGGAAGTGAAAGTAATATATCAATATGTTTTATTTCATCAGGTCCATCAAGATGCCATACAATATACTCAAGATAATCTTTTATTTTTTCAAGTTCATAGACAACAAATTTTTCAAAAAGTTTTGGAGATATCATTGTAGAAAAATCGCATTGGCAAGCATATGTTTTTCCAGGAGCCCATAAAAGCCATGAAGCATCTCCTGGAATTTTTTCTTTATAAATATTAAAAAAGTAATTATGAGTTTCAATCCAAGCATTTACAAATTCATCTATTTTTTCAATTATTATTTCAGGTATCTCAATAATATCAATAAGTAAATTTTCAACCCCTCTAATTAAAGAAAAACAAGTTAATGCATCTCCAAGATCAGAATTCCAAATTAAAAATTCACCATTATATTTCTCTATTTGTTTTTCAATAAGTTTTTTACTCATATTTATCCAGAAATTTTCTTTATTAAAATTTATTTTCATATCTTTCCAGTTTTTAACAAATGGTTCAATCCAACAAGTTTCTTCTCTAAAAATTACCTTTCCTCCGATATATGCAGCCATAGTCATAGGAGTTCCTCTGCCACCCCATAAATGAGGAAGCGCTGGATATGAAACACCAAGATATTCAAATTTTTTTGTATTTTCTATCTGTGCATTGACAAGTTTATCAAAATCTGGTTCTTCATTTTCTTTTTTCCAAAACTCATTTAAATTTATAAAATTTTTATCCTTCAAAATAGAAATCTGTATTAATGGTTTTTCATTCTCTTTTTTCCACCATCTTTTAATTTTTTCAATTTTTTCTTTAATAAGTTCTTTATTCATAACTAATATTTTGTATGGTGTTATGTGAAGTTTAGGTTCTATTTTATCACAATTTTTAATACCCATCTACTAAAAATTTGTCTTTCAAATCCCTTGTCCCTCAACATTCTCCCACTCCCACCTCTAAGGTGTCCGTTGGGTCTCACTCCTACTTTCTTTAATGCTTCAAATAATAATTGACTTTGATTAACTGGAACAACAGGGTCTTTTTCACCATGGAGAATTAAAAAAGGAGGGCCATCTGGACTCACATAAGTTATAGGATTTGCAGGTTTTGCTTTTTCCGGAAATTCTAAAACACTACCACCTAAAAGTTTACTTTCAGGAGAATCTTCTCTTGCATGCCTTTCATAACCAAAAGTTTTAACAAATACAGTAAAATCTGTTGGACCATAAAAATCACATACTGCTTATACTCTACTTGACTGGTCAAGATTTTCACCTACATCAAAATCTTTTAAATCTCCGGTTGTGCCAATAAGTGCAGCCAAATGCCCACCTGCTGAACTTCTCCAAACACCGAAACGGCTAACATCTAATCCATATTCTTTTGCATGTGCACGCAACCATCTAATTGCAGATTTACAATCTTCAATTTGTGCAGGGAAAGTTGCATGTGAACTTAAACGATAATTAATACTTGCAATAGCATATCCTCGGTTAACAAAAACCTTTTCTTAATGGTAAACAATTTTCTTTACTTCCACTTTGCCATCCACCACCATGAATCCAGATAATAACTGGTAATGGTTCATTAGAATTTTCAGGCAAATATAGGTCAAGTTTTTGTCTTTCATGTCCATTAGAAACATAAGGAATGTCTCTGAAAACTTTTACGCCGTAAGGTATAATAGGTTGTGCTGAACTCGGAGTTAAGGAAGATAACATTGCGGAGATACTTGCTACATTTTTAGCAGCAACATGTCTTTGCATTTCAATATCAATTTTCTCCAAAATTTTCTTCTTAAACCTGCTTTTATACATTCATCTCCATGAAATCTTGGTTTAAAATTTTCCGCTGGTGGTAATGGTGTACCTTTTGAAATTCCAATATTTTTCCAATCCCGAAATTGTGGATAGGATAAAGAAAAGAATAAAAGTATAAATACAAAAAAATAATTTTCTCATTTTTCTCCTTTTTATTATTTTGACTATTTTTGCAATTTATAAGTTTAGTTTTTAATATGACCTTTCAAATTCTTTGCACCCCAACAATTTCCCCAGCCCACCTCTGAGGTGGGATAAGGGGGGCAAGAAATTTATACTGAATCTCTGCTCCAAAAAGTTTTTTCATTTTAACTCTTTTTTGGTGGAAGATGTATGCTTTTTTTATTTAAATCACTTATTGCTTCCATTATTCCTTCTGAAAAAGTTGGATGGCAATAGAATATTTTTTCAATTTCTTTAATTTTTAATTTGTTTGAAATTGCAAGTGAACCAAAAGAAATTAGTTCAGTTGCTCCTTTACCTATTATATGTATTCCAATTATTTCCTCTGTATTTTTATCTGCAATTACTTTTACAAAACCATCTGTCTTTTTATCACAATATGCTCTACCCAAAGCAGTATATGGGAATTTTCCTATTATTATATCAATTCCTTTTTCTTTTGCCTTTTCTTCAGTAATTCCACAAACTCCTATTTCAGGGTCAGTAAAAATAACTTCAGGTATAAAATCATAATTTATTTTTTCTTCTTTCCCACATATATTTTCTGCTGCTATTTCACCTTCTTTTGTTGCAACATAGGCAAGTTGATATTTACCATTAACATCTCCAATTGCATAAATACCTTCTATATTTGTTCTTAATCTTTCATCTGTTTTAATTCCTTTTTTGTCAAATTCAATACCATCAATTTCTGGAATATTTGGAATTCTTCCAACTGAAACAAAAATTTTCTCTTCATTTATCATATCACAACTATCAAGTTTCTGATTTAAAATTACCTCTATCCCTCTTTTTTCAAATGACTTTTTTAAAGATTCTGTTATTTCCTTATCCTTACCAGGCAAAAGAGTATCCATCATCTCATAAATTTTAACCTTAACTCCAAATTTATTTAAAATTGAAGCAAACTCACATCCAATAAATCCACCACCAATTATAGCAACACTTTTAGGCAACTCGTGAAACTCCCATATATGGTCTGAAGTAATAACCCTTTTGTTATTTTTAAAACAATCAGGAACAAAAGAAATTGACCCTGTTGCAATTACAATATTTTTTGCTTTATAGATCTTTCCTTCAACTTCTATTGCATCTTTATCAACAAATTTTGCCTTACCTTTTAAAAAATCAACTCCATACGCCTTTAATAACATACTTATACCAGTTCTTAATCTCAAAACAACATCATTTAAAATTTCATTCAAAATATCTTTCCAATTATATTTAACCATCTTTTCAATTGATTTATATTTGGAGGATGATATTTCTTCAGAGATGTTATAAAGGGCTTTGGTTGGGATACATCCTCTATTTAAACAAACTCCTCCAAGGGCAAGTTCCTCAACAAGTAAAACTTTTTTCCCATTTTGTGAACATCTTATAGCACAAGGGTATCCTGCAGGACCACCTCCAATAACAATTACATCATAATTTTCCATTATACTTTTGCAATTTTGTATTTTATTTTTTTACCAAAAAGTAAATTTACAGTTTTTCTTAAATTTGGTCCAATATCACTAAAAAATAGAAAAATTTTACCATTTCTTTTTTCCCTTTTCAACCCATTTTTTTCAAGAAATTCTTTTAACTTTACTGCAACTTCATAAGATGCATCAATTATTTTAATATCTTTTCCTGTAAGTTTTTGAATTATTTTTTTTAAATATGGATAATGTGTGCAACCAAGAATTAATGTGTCAATATTTTTTTTTATCAATTCTGAAAGATAAATTTTGGCAATTTCATAACTTATTTCACTTTCAAACCATCCTTCTTCAACAATAGGAACAAAAAGAGGACACGCTTTTGTATAAACAGAAATTCCATTTTTTGATAATAAGGACTGATATTTACTACTTGAAATTGTTGCAGGAGTCCCAATTACTCCAA
>CAZCUO010000033.1:0-3737 GCA_964502135.1 uncultured bacterium | reverse complement strand
ATTTTATTATCTTTTTCTCCAAGAAAGAATTTATAAAAACCTATTGTATCAGGAACTCTCCAAAATATTGTGCCATCTGGTTTCTTTTTAACCCAAACAGAACAACTTACATTATTTGCAAAAACTCTTGAAGAGACAGTTTCATCTACAAAATATCCAAATTTTTTATCTTCAAAACCAGTTCTTCTATTCCTTTCAAAATTTAAACCTATTAAGTCACCTTTATCAAAATCTATATTCAATTCTTTAAAAGGAACAAATAAATCAACATCCCAGAAATCAATACCTTTTGAAATTTTAGGATTAATATTAAAATTATAATTTGTATCCATATAGCCAACTGTATAATATAAAGCATCATAAATTGTTCCTGCTGGATTTATAAGAATTTGATAGTGAAAATGGTTACAACCTGCAAAATCAATGTAAATCCCAACATAATCATCTTCCCATATATTTCCATCTCTTTCTTTAATTCTTGCTTTTAATTGTTCTGGTTTTGGTTCTTTTGCTTTTATTTTGAATCTTATACCTTCTTTTTCTTTAACTCCTGCCCATATATATGTCTGATACTCTGTTTTTTTCTCTTTATCTTCTAAAATAAATAATGGTTCTCTTTGAGTAATTTTTTCAAAATCATATTCTGTTTCATATTGAGGGAGAGAAATAATTTTAGATGTATCTTCAACAATAAATTGATATTTCTGTTGAGAGTGTAAATTAAACCTAAATATTAAAAGAAAAACCAAACCTACTTTTAATAACAAATTACTATCCATATCTCCTTCCTTAAAATTCTATTAACCATCATCCTTTGTAAAATATGTATTAAAAGGAACACCAAATTTTGTTATCTGTGATGCAGGAATTCCTTCTGTATGACCATCAATAAACCATAAATTAGCAACTCCATTATGTCTTAAATGAACTCTTATGTCACCTGCAGTAAACCTATACCATTGTGTTTTATATTGTTTATAAAGAGAATCTGCATAAAAAGGATATTCTGAGGGATTTTGAATTCTATAAGGTCCTGTTCTTAATGTCTCTATATTTATCCAGTATTCATTATATCCCCATGTATATTGTCTTCTTCCATAGGTATAACTTCTTCCTCCGTAATTAAATTGTCCTTTTTTAGGATAATAACTTGGACAATATAAAATACTTAAATTTTTTATATAACCACCTGGAATCAAACGGCCATATGAATCACTTCCACCGCAAAAACATTCATTCCATGCTCTATTTTCATTTGAATTCCAACTTAAAGGAAGCCATCCCCCATAATCAGAAGCATACATAATCGTAACAAGCCCAAGTTGTTTAAGATTATTCATACATGTTGCAGCCCTTGCCCTTTCCCTTGCTTTACTTAATGCAGGAAGAAGCATAGCAGCCAAAATAGCAATTATCGCTACCACTACCAAAAGTTCTATTAATGTAAACCCGATTTTTTTATTCTTTCTTTCCATTTCTATTTACCTCCTTTCTTTTATTTTTTACATTTTTCTTTTATTTTCTACCCTTATATCACATCACCCCTTTTTTCCAAAAATCATAAATTAAGTGGTTTCTTTCATCTGCTAAAATAAAGGCAAATTCTAAATCATTATTACACTTTGACACTTCTATTAAAATTTCATATTCACCTTTATCTATTTCTTCTTCAATAATTGGACTTCCTGGTCTATGTGGTGCAGGTAAAAAATGATTATGAAAATGATGAGAAAGAACCAATTTCTTATTTATCCACATTTTAATCCCATCATTACTTGAAGGAAAAAATTTTATTTTTCTCCTTTTTTCATTTTTTATTTTTGTTTTCAAAAATATAACCCCATTTTTCCCATTAAAAATTTTTTCAGTAGGAATATAAAATGAATCTGTAAGAAATTTTTTAAAATTGTTATAATCACCATTAATTATTTTATTTCTTAAATTTTCAACTTCATCAAATTTAAAAACTTCAGAAATTTCAAATTCAATATTTAATGGTTTTTCAAAATCATTTATTTCTGGAAGTTTAAATGGTTTTTCAATCTTTGGTAGGTCTTTTTCTTTATCTGCAATTTCCTTAATTTTTAATATTTCTTCTGTTAAGTCATTTATATTTTCAGGGACATATACATCTTTGATTCCCCAGCCAGCAATAATTCTTTCATCAATTTTTGTTTTTACCTGTTTTTCTATTTCTTCTTTCCCAAGTATTATTCCAATTATTGCACCAGATGTTGCTCCAGTACAATCAGTATCATATCCACATTTTATTGAATCTATTATTGTTTTTAAAAAATTCCCCTTACCAAATAATAGTCCAGAGATTATAAAACCAATATTTTGAACACAATCTGTAAAGTTATAATGACCAAATTTTTCAATTATCTTTTCTCTTATTTCTTCTAAACTTTTACCTTCTTTATATAATTTCAAAACCATCTCACTTACTTTTCTTATTTTTGAATCTTCTGGGAGAAATTCACAACTTTTTATAATTAATTTTTCTATATCATTTTCAATAAATGCAATTGACTCAAGAACTACCAAAAATATTTCTCCATAAACACCTTCATACCAGTGGTCAACTGAAGAATCAATATATGCATAATGTCCAGCAATTTCAGGTTTTCCAGAAAAAATACATGCCCATATTTCACTTCTTATTGGTGCTCCCATACAATTATAAAACCAGTTATTATAAATTCCTGTAATTGGAGGATTAAGTCCTATTTTTAAATTTGCTTTTGCTACTCCATATTCATCAAAAGGATAATCAATATTTTTCTTCCATCCCTCTGCTAAATCTAAAGATGTAATCCTAATCCCTTTTTTCTTTAAAATATCAAGCCAGACAAGTTGAAGGTCAAGGTCATCATTTGGAAGGATTTTATCAGGAAGTTTATAAGAGATTTTTAAAAACTCTTTTTTTCCTTCAAATTCTCCTCCAATAGAACCGCCTATACTTTTACCCAAAAAACACCCATAAATTTTACTGAATAATTCTTTATTTTCCATCTATGCACTCTCTCTTAAAATAATTTCTGGTTCTATTAATATTTCTTCTGGTTCTCTTATTTCTCCTTCAATCCAACCAATCAATCTTTCACATGCAATTTTAGAAATCTTTTCAATTGGCTGATGAACTGTTGTAAGTGATGGTTTTATTAAAGAAGAAATAAATATGTCATCAAATCCACAAATAGCAATATCATCAGGAACTTTTAAACCGCTTTCTTCTATTGCCTTTATTGCTCCTATTGCCATTAAATCATTTCCACATATTATTGAATCAACTTTTCCTATCAATTCCTTTGCCCATTTTTTTCCATATTCAATTTTATATTCACCCTCACATATAATAATCTCTTCATCAAATTTAATATCTTTTTCTTCAATTGCCTTTTTATATCCTTCAAGTCTTTGTTGTGTTGCTATTAATTTTTTATCTCCACTTATAAATCCAATTTTTCTTTTCCCTATTTTAATTAAATAGTTTGTAATTTTATATGTTCCACTTACATTATTGACACTTATAATATCAACATTGAGTCCATAACTCTTTTTCCCTGTAAAAACAATTTTTATTCCATTTTTTAACATTCTTTTGAAAATAGAAATTAATGAACTATCATCTTCTCCTTCACATGTTCCTATAATAACTCCACTAACTCTTTCCCTTTCAAACATTTCAAGTAAATCCTTTTCCTCTTCAACTTCACCATATGAATTACCTAAAA
>CAZCUO010000032.1:0-8540 GCA_964502135.1 uncultured bacterium | reverse complement strand
ATTGAAATATTTTTTAAATTTAAATTTTTATAAATTTTTTCAACATAGATTGTGGTGTTAGGTATTTCTTTTATGATTTCTTTTTCAATTATTAATGATAATGGATTTCTGACTTTAATTTTATAAGCAATATTTCTCTTCTCAAATTTCATTTTGGGAGCAAGAAAAAAATTGAAATATAAAAGAAAAAGTGTAAAAATAATAGAAAAATAAATAAGTGATTTAATTAAAGAATTGTATGGAATACCTGAGAAAGCGAAAATATTTAACTCTCTATCAGAAGCAAGGGTTGAAAAAAGCGATAAAGAAGTACTTAAAATTGTAAGAGGAATCACATATTGAAAAGATATAATTATTGTTAAAATAAAGAATTTTAAAAGTGGGAACATAAAAAAAGTGCCTTTTATAAGTAAATCAATTAGTTGAAATAGACCATTAAGAAAAAAAATAAAAAAGATTATCAAAAAGGAGAAAGTAAAATTAATAAAAAACTCTTTCAAAATATATTTTTTCTTCAGTTCCATAAATTTTATTGTAAAACAAAGACCCTTTTATGTCTAATCATTGATTATTTTTTAAAAGAAAGATGTATTGGATGTAATATAGGTTATGCTGAAAATTATGGTTTTTGCGAAGATTGTTTTTCAAAAATAATTTTTATAAATGAGAGTTTTAAAGATAGATTTCATATAGGAAGATATGAAGGTCCTTTAAAGGAAGCAATACTCAAATATAAATATAACGGGAGAAAAAGTTTTGCCAAATATTTTTCTCTACTTATTGAAGAAAAAATTAAAAAAGAAAAAATTGAATTTGATTTAATTATTCCTGTGCCTTTACATTGGAAAAAAGAATTTATAAGGGGTTTTAATCAAAGTGCATTAATAGGAAATTATATATCAAAAAAATTCAATAAGAAAATGTATCAAAATATACTCATAAAATCAAAAAATACAAAATCACAAACAGAATTAGATGAAAAAGAAAGAAAGGAAAACGTAAAGAATAGTTTCAAACTAAAAAGAAGGGATTTAATAAAAGACAAAGTAATATTACTAATAGATGATGTTTATACAACAGGAGCAACAACGGAAGAATGTAAAAAAATGTTAATTAATGGAGGAGCCAAAAAAGTTATAATAATTACATTGGCAAAGAGTTAAGGAATTTTATATATTCTTTTATTCCATCTTCAATATCTAAAAAATTTTTTCTATAACCTGCATTTTTTAGTTTTTCAATATTTGCCTTTGTAAAATACTGATAATAATTTTTAACATCTTCTGGCATATCAATATATTCAATTTTTTCTTTAATACCCATATATTTAAACAACAATTTTGCTATTTCATTAAAACTAATTGCTTTTCCTGTCCCTACATTATATATTCCACATTTATTTTTATTTTCAATAAAAAACCATATGACATCACATACATCAAAAACATAGATAAAGTCCCTTTTCTGTTCTCCATCCCTATATTCTTTTTTATATGATTTAAATAATTTTATGCTACCTGTCTTTTTTATCTCTCTATATCCTTTGGAAATTATACTCCTCATATCCTTTTTATGTTCCTCATTGGGGCCATAAACATTGAAAAATTTTAATCCAACAAATTTTTCATTTAATTTATTATTTACAACCCATAAATCAAAAATATGTTTTGAAAGCCCATATAAATTTGTTGGAACAAGGTTTTTAATATTTTTTTCATCATCAGAAAAATTTTCTTCTTCTTTTCCATAAGTTGAAGCAGAGGATGCATAAATAAAAGGAATATCATTTTCAAGAGAAAAGAGAGCAAGTTTTTTTGAATAAATGAAATTATTTTTAAAAATGTATTCAACATTTTTTTCTCTTGTATTTGTGCAGGCACCCAGATGAATAATAAAGTCAAAATTTTTATCAATTTTTTTCTCTTCTATTTTCAAAATAAATTCTTCCTTCTGATAATAACAACAATATTTTCTATCTTTAATATTTTTTGCCTTTTCTTCATTTAAATTATCAACAATTAAAATATCCTTAATCCCTTTTTCATTTAAATATTTCAATAAACAACTCCCTATAAAACCAGCACCACCAGTTAAAATTATTCTCATTTAATCTTTTTCCCTGTTGTTGCTTTTGTAATTGAAGAATATTTTACTCCTTTTAACGCTTTTAAACTAAAATATAATTCCTTAATTTTTTCAACTTTACCTTTAATAGCAACAAGTTCAATACAATTTTTTTCATCTATATGTATATGTTGTGTAGAAATAATATTTTCTGAAAATTTGTGCTGAATATCTATTATTTTATCAACTATATTTGGGACATCATGCTCATAAACAATGACAATGCATCCAGCAACTTCTTCTCCTTTTTCCCACTCTTCCTCAACAAATTTCTCTCTTATTATATCTCTTATTGCTTCAGACCTATTTTTATATTTTTGTTTTTTTATAAAATCATCAAATTTTTTAAGGAGACTACTATCCATAGAAACGCCAAATCTTTTTAATTTCCCCATTTTATTCTCCTATTTTGCTCCTTCTTTCAAGAGCATGATAATATAAAAACCATTCCCTTATAGCCATAATATACAAAATTAAAGCAATCCCTTCAACAAAATATCTTGATATTGAATGAGTCACATCTGAAAAGACCTTACCTAAAATACCAATAGCCATTCCAAGAGAAGAAAAGACAGCCCATAAACGCATAATATGTGAATTAAATTCATTCCACGCATCTGCTGCACTTGTAATGTTTGGAGAATTTTCAAGACCTTTAAATAAATACTGCATCCCAACCTGTCCTCCATATCTTGTAACTGCTGCAACAATTATATTTGTTATTGCTCCATAGAAAATATAATAAATTAAAATAGAAATATCTTTAAGTCCTTTAAAATATGTTGCAGTATATCCCATTATATAAAGCGTAAAAAATGTAAAAAGATCAAGGATTCTGAAAGGTTCAATTCTTCTTTTTGATATACTTATAAAATCTGATATTTCCTCTTTAGTTGGTTCTCTTTCTTCATCTTTAATTCTATCATTTAAAAGTTTAAATGCCTTATTTATAGGTAATCTCATAACATTTTCTCTAAAAACTTCATCTATATATTTGAAAAACATATATTCTCCCCCAATTTTAAGGAGTTTCATCTCATAAAGATTAGAGATTTCTTTTTTTATAGTTTCTATAATCTTATCAATCTCAATTTTTTTAAGGTGTTTTATAAAATACTCTATGTTTTTTATTTCCTCTTCATTAAAGCCAAAATCACTCACTAAAATTTCATATATTCTATCATTCCTTTCATTCTCAACAAGTTTATATATTTGAAATTTCAAATTTGAATATTTATCTGCAAGAAATATAAAATCTTTTTTACTTCTAAAAATATCAAAAATTTCCCTCTCAAAATTTCTCCACACTCTTATTTCTTTACTTTCATAAATTTCCTTTATTTTCCCTTTATCAAAAAATTTCTGAATTATGGAAGATGGAAATTTTTCAGTAATTTTCAATGATTTCTTCATAAAATATATTTCAGCAGGAGCCCTTATAAATGCCAAAATTCCAGAAGCAAGTGTATACCATGTATTCCCTTTAAGACGTTCTGAAACCCTTACAAAAACACTTGCAGTTACAATACTACCTGCAAAATTTCCATAAACTGTCTGTTTTATTGCATGTTTTACTTCTGGAAAAAGCCCTTCGTCCGAATAGAAACTTTTTAAATTATAACTTTTAAATCCATATATAGCCCTCCTTATTAAAGCAATTGGAGAAATAGTTGTTATTGCTATTTCACTTTCTTCATAATCTATAAGAATATCTTCTCTGTTTCCTATTTCAATAAAATTTTTTAATTTAAAAATATATTGATGGTTTGGAGAACAAAAATATGGCTTTTCTTTTTCTTTATCCTTTAGTTTAAACTCAAAAACAGGTTTAGTTTTTATAATATCTATTTCCCCTATATGATCATTGACAAAAATTTCAAACTTTTTTTCATTTATCAATTTTAAACTTTTATTTTTATCAATATTAAAACCTCTTTTTTTTAAAAAATCTTCTACAAAATTTAGGATTATTTCTCCATCTGTCTTTCTATAAATTTTTTCTCCTTTAATTAAATATTCTTTTTTACTTTCATTGAGATTCAAAATTTTTTCAATTTTTGTAGGAAAAACTTTAACAAAAATTTCTCCTTTCCTATTTATGTATCCCTTATATTCTCTGTTAAAAAGGTCAAAATATCTATAAGTTTCTTTAAACGGATTAAAACTCCAAGAAAGTTCTTTAATTATTTTAGTTTTATTAAGTTCCGCTATTTTCTCTATCGCTTTTTCAATTTTTTCTAACTTTTTCATAATTTTAATTTTTCTTTTTTCTTTCAAAATTGTCAAGTGCAGTAAATTATCTTAAAATATTTTAATAATAAGAGGAGGAAAAAATGGAAAAAATAAAATGCGCAGTTATTGGAGTGGGTATATTTGGAGAAATACATGTTCACACTTATAAAACTTATGAGAGAGCAGAACTTGTAAAAATATGTGATATAAATGAGAAAAGAGCAAAAGAGATAAGTGAAAAATATAATGTTAGGTATACAACTGATTACAAAGAAATAGCAGAGGATGAAAAAATTCAAGCAGTTTCAGTTGCAACTCCTGATTTTGCACATAAGGATATTGTTGTTGAAATGTTAAAAAATAATAAAAATGTCCTTGTGGAAAAACCTATGGCTACAAGTACCAAAGATGCTGAAATTATGGTAAAGGAGGCAAAAAAATCTGGAAAAATTTTAATGACGGATTTCCATAATAGATTTAATCCTTATTTTGTTCAGATAAAGGAGAGTTTTGATAAGGGAGAAATTGGTGATATTTCATTTATTTATTCAAGACTAAGTGATAGAATAGATGTTCCTTTAAAATGGTTCAACTGGTCGGGTAAATCAGGCCCACACTGGTTTTTGTTCCCTCATATTGTTGACCTTATATGTTGGTTCTCAAATTCATTACCTAAAAAAATTTTTGCAACTGGAAAGAAGGGAATATTATCATCTCATGGAGTAAATACATATGATTCTGTAACTGGAATTTTGGATTTTGGTAAATTTTATGCAACAGTGGAAACTTCATGGATTATACCACAAAGTTGGCCATCTATAGTTGATTTTTATTTTAAAATTGAAGGAAGTAAAGGAAGACTTATTGTTGATTTCAATGAATTTATATGCAAAATTTCTTCTGATGTTAAAAATGAATTATCTTTTCCCTTTATTGCTGGATATGTGCCAGTTGATAAAAAACCAATTGGATTTGCCTCTTTACCTATACAACATTTTATTGATTGTGTATATGAAAATAGAAAACCTGTTATTTCACCTGAGGATGGACTTAACAATGTTAAAATAATAGAAAAAATAGTTGAATCAATTGAAAAAGAAAATATAGTTGAGTATTGAAAAATTAAGATTAATAATGGATAAGGAAATAAAAAAATGCTGGGATGTTGCTCTTAAAATACTTAAACCATCAAAGAAAGAATTGGATAAGGGCCTAAAAATTCATAAAGAATCAATTGTTATTGATGCATATGGCTTTGCTCCTACCTCTTCTGTAGATAGTAAAATTTTAAAAAAATTAATTGGAGAAGGTGCTTCAGAAATAGAAATTCAGGATTTAATAGAAGATATGACGATGACAGGTTATCTATACAATAAAAAGGAAAAAGATATATATTTTAAGGCATGGGAAAGTTCAGGTGTTACATGTATAATCCAAAATGCAGGCGAAGAGAGTAATCTCCCCACAATATTAATTAAGCGTCTTGCAAGATTTACATTAGCAACAGATATACTTAAACCTTATTTAAGAAAAATTGTAAATCCAGAAGAAATAATAAAAGTAAAAAAAGAAAATGCCCATTCTCTTTGTTTTTCTGCAAATGGTGTTCCTTTGACAAATCAATTTAACTCAGTTGAAGATGAACTCAGATATATTAAAATCTTTTATCAACTTGGAATCCGTATGATGCATCTTACATATAATAGAAGAAATTTAATAGGTGATGGATGTATGGAAGCAAAAGATGGTGGATTAAGTGATTTTGGAAAAACAGTAGTTAAAGAATTAAATAGAATTGGAATTATTGTTGATGTTGCTCATAGTAGTCAAAAAACAGCAATTGATGCATGTAAAGTTTCTTCAGCACCTGTCGTTGCAAGTCATTCTGCTTGTATGTCTTTATGGAAGCATCCAAGAAATAAAAAAGATGAAGTTATAAAAAAAATTGCAGATACTGGTGGATATATAGGTATATGCTGTATCCCTGCCTTTTTAGGAATGGAAGGTAATATAAAATCTTTTTTAAACCATATAACTTATGTTGTTAAAAAATTTGGTTCAAAATATGTCGCAATAGGAACAGATAGCGGATATAGATCACCATACTATGAAAGAGAAATGAAAAAGATTTCCGAATATATAAGAAAAGGAAGAAAAAAATGGAATAATTTTTGGCAGGAAAAAGACCCTATATTTGATAGAAGGTGGCAAAAGAAAGAACAAAGAGAAAGTTTGGCATGGATAAATTGGCCATTATTTACAGTTGGACTTGTTCAGAAAGGTTTATCAGAAAAACAAATAAGAGAAATTTTAGGGGAAAATGTTATAAGAGTAATGAAAGAAGTAAAAAATGTCTGCACCTATAAAGAATGTGGAGGATAAGGGATTCGAACCCTTGACCCCCAGACTGCCAGCCTGGTGCTCTCCCAACTGAGCTAATCCCCCACATTTTTTATTATATTCAAACTTCTATTTTAAGTCAATATATGGTAATATTAAGAAAAAGGAGGAAGTATGAAAGTTTTATGTTTAGGAATAATTGTAGGTGATTTTATTGCAAAACCAGTTGAAGGAATGCCTGAAAGAGGTAAATTGACTTTTGTTGAGAAAACTGAATTACATATTGGTGGATGTGCAACAAATACTGGAATTGTCGCTAAAAAACTTGGGGTTGATGTTTCAATTCTTGGTAAAGTTGGAAATGATAATCTCGGGAAATTCATTATAAATAAACTTAAAGAAGAAGGAATAGATACTAAATTTATAAAAATTTCTGATAAATTTACAACTTCTGGAACAAGCGTTTTGGTACATTCTGATGGAGAAAGGTCTTTTTTACATTCAGTTGGTGCAAATGCTGATTTTACAATTGATGATATAGAATTTTCTTTATTTGAATATTTTTCAATAATTCATATAGCAGGACCATTTTTAATGCCAAATTTTATTGGTGATGACCTTTTTGAAACTTTGAAGGAAGCGAAAAATATGGGCCTTATTACATGTCTTGACACTGTCTGGGATGGTTTTGGAAGATGGCTTAAAGGTATTGAAAAATCATTGCCATATATTGATTATTTTTTTGCAAGTTTAGAAGAAGCCAAGATGATTTCAGGTCAAAAAGATAAAGAAAAAATTTGTGATTTCTTTCTTTCAAAAGGTGTTAAAAATGTATGTTTAAAAATGGGAGAAAATGGTTCTTATATAAAAAATGAAAAAGAAGAATATCATTTTCCTGCTTTAAAAGTAAATGTAGTTGATACAACTGGTGCAGGAGATGGATATGTTGCTGGTTTTATAAAGGGATTAACTTTAAATTATGATTTCAAAAAATGTGGCCTTATTGCAAATATTGTAGGTGCAAAAATAACAACAGAAATTGGAGCAACAAGTGGAGTTAAAAACTGGGAAGATTTATTAAATTTTGCTAAAATGTATGGTTATGAAATTTAAAATTTTTGCAATCATTTTTTTTATTTTTTTCTTTTCAATTTCTTGTGAGGAAATAAAATACAAAGCAGATAATATGAAAATCATTTTTGATGAAAATGGAGAAATAGAAAAAATTTTTCTTGAAGGTAATGTCATTATTTTTTATAAAGACCTAATTATTAAAACGGAAAAAGCAACTTATGAAAAAAGGGAAAATAAAATAGAATTTGAAAATGGTGGAAAATTTTTGACAGATATTGGTGAAATTGAGGCAGATTACTTTTTTTACAATTTTAATGAGGAAAAAGGTCTAATTTATAATGCAAAATTTAAAAGTGAGCCGTTTTATGGGAAAGCCGAAAAAATAGAAAGTAGAGTAAATTTTTTAATAATTGAAAATGGATATATAACTACATGTGATTTAGAAAAACCACATTATAGAATAAGTGCAAAAAAAATAGAATTTAAAAAAAATGAGTATATTAGAGGAGAAAAAATGAAACTTATATTTGGTGAAAAATTTAATGTTTTTTATTTCCCAAGATATACAATTGATTTAAAAACAGAAAAATCATTTTTTTCACCTTCTTTTGGTTATAAAACACGGCTTGGAAGTACAATTACTCTAACTTTAAATCATAAAATTAAAGAAGAAAAAGATTATTTAATGAATGAAAGTTTTTTACTTGGAACAAAAGGAATTGGGTTTGGAATTGGTTTTTCTTCCCAAAAAAATAATACTTATTTTAATT
>CAZCUO010000031.1:0-3799 GCA_964502135.1 uncultured bacterium | reverse complement strand
TGATAGATAAAATAAATATAAAGTTAGAAGAAAGAGGAGGCAAAATGAAAAAAGATTTTATAATTATTTTCTTTTTATTTATTTCTTATCTTTTTAGTTTAGAATTTAAAACAGTTCCAACAGCAGATGGTACAGGGATTTTTAAAATAATAATTGAGACAGATTATATGATGGTTGAGATTATTTGTGGTTCAGGAGCAAGGATTGAAAAACTTATTGATAAAAAAATAGGGAAAAATATAGTTTACTGGGATGAAAAAGGATATGGTGGATTGCTTGATGATAGACATACTTTTACAAATGCACAGTATAAATCAAATGTAATAAAAAAAGAAAAAGAAGTGGTTTTAAGATGTGAAGCGAGTTCTACAGAAGGAATAAAAATAAAAAAAGAATTTATTTTTAAAGATAGAGAACCATTTTTTACTGTAAAATATACAATTTCAAACCATTCATATAAGCCATTTAGGTTTTGGATAAGAAATTTTGCCACACCTTTAGGGAAAGAAAATACAGAAGAAAATATTTATTATTTCTGGCAGAATGAAAAATTGGTTTCAAAAATATTTCCTTCTGAATATCAAGAAAATATTTCTGATGGATGGTTTGCAATAATAAATAAAAAAGAGAAAACAGGATTTGGTTTTTGGAGTGAATATAATAAACTTGATAAATTTTATTTTTGGCAGGGAAGTAAAATATATCCAACATGTGAATTAATTTATAAAACAATTCCAGAAGGTAAAGAAATGGATGTTAATGTTATTTTTATTTTAATAAATGGGATGGAAAAAGTAGGAATGATAAATGAAAAAGGGGAAGTTAAGGAGGAAGAAATAAGACAGGTAGTTGAAAAGAGAGACGAAATTTTTAAGGATATAGTTGGATGGAAACCATTAGAAGAAATTTATAATCCCACAGAAGAGGAAAAAGGAAATGGATTTTTAGTATTATCAGATGAGGAAAAGGAGCCAAGAGAAAGATTAAAAAGAATTGAAATAGATTTAGGAAAAGAAGAAAAGGATTTTGTTCCATTGACAATTTTTGGTCTTGATGATGTAAGTGTTTCTTTATTTATTGAAGGTAAAGGAAAGGATTTGTGCAGTATATATACAGAGAAGGATTTTAAACTTATTTTAGGAAATAGCATTTCAGTTAATAAAGGAAATTTTGGGAGATTATGGTTATGTGTAAAATCTGAGAAAAAATCAAAAGGAAGTTATCCAATTACTCTTATTTTAAAGTCTGATAAAGGAGATGGGTTAAAACTTGAAGGAATTATTAATATATGGAATGTTTCTTTACCAGAAGAGAGAAATATTGGATTAAAACCATATGCATGGATAGTTTCACTTTCAGGAGAAGATATAGAAAAAGAAGAAATAAAGAAAAAACTTGAAGTTTTTCTTGATAATCTTTCAGAATTAAGGTGTAATGTTTGTGATTGGGCTTATGCACCATTTAATTTTCTTAAAAGAGTAAAAATAAAAGGAACAAAAAAAACACTTGAAGAGGCAGGTAAAAATAAAGAAATTTCTCTTGAATCTTTGCCTGAATTTGATTTTTCTTTTTATGACCCATGGATAGAAGGAGCGGTGAAAAGGGGAATGACACGACTTGAAATAAATGTTAGTTCTCAAAATGGATGGAGAGAAGGTAATTTTATTAAAGGATTATTCCCAGATAAAAATATAGACCCAAATAGTGAAGATGGTTGGAAAATAATTTCTCATCTTTATAAGGAGTTTAAAAAATATTGTCAAGAAAAGGGGATGAAAGAATTCTGGGCAAAAATAGATGATGAAATACCTCCTGAACATATACCTATTTGGAATGAAGGAGCAAAAAGATATAGGGGTATGGGATATAAAACATATACAACAATTACAGGAAGTTTGCCAAGAGATTCAAAATATTTAAATGAAATGAATCCATATAGTGATGGATGGCAAGTTGCATGGTCAAGCACAAAGATATTTTTTGATTTAACGAAAAAAGGATGGGGATTTGAAGAAGTATTTGAAGAAGTAAAAACAATATGGGGAAAATATACAAATGGTGGAGCAATAGATACATGGTGCACTTTAAAGCCATATTTTACAGGAGAAAAGGCGCCTGAAAAGATAGAAGGACTTACTTTATTTGCAGATGGTATTGAATTAAAAAGAAAAGGAGGAAGTGGCTGGGGAAATAAAGAAAAGGGTGTTTTTATGGAATGGGGAGGACATTTATATGTATCTTTACCTGAGGGTAAAAATCCAAATGAAGCGAAAATTGAGGCAAAATATAAAATAAGAAAACTGGATGAAAATACACAACCACTTGTTGAACTTGACCCTGATGATGAAATCTGGTTTTATGGAGGAGGCAATTATAGACAGAATTATTCTGAAGCAAGAAAATATGGATGGTTTACCTGTGCTATTGATGCTAAGGGATATGGATATTGGACTTATTGGTGGTGGCAACCCCAACATCGTCTTGTGTGGTATGATGAAAAAGAAAACAAAATAATAAATTCTCCTGCTTATGAGGGTTTAAGAGATGGAAATGAAGATGCTGAATATTTCCTTTTACTGATTAAAAAATTAAAAGAAAAAGGGATGGAAAAAGAAATAGAAAAAATAAAAAAATCATTATTTATTTCAGATACAGCACCTCTTAAATTAGAGGAAACAAAATATCAGATTTTTGTCTATGATACATTTAAAAATCCTTCATATCAAAAATTTAATACTGCAAAAAGAGAAATATTAAGACAGATTGAAAAACTTCAAAAATAAGGGGGTACATATGAAAAAAATTATTTTATTTGTTTTTTGGTCTTCTTTAGTTTTTTCACAGGATATTGCTGTTTGGGGATGGCGAACAAGTATATGGAGCAAGTTTTTTCAGAAAGAGTATAACTTAAAAGTTGAAATATTAAATTTGGATGAAAATGGAAGAATGCCTGTAAAAGAATTTAAAAAGTATAAACTTGTAATTCTCTGTCAGGGAAGTATAAAAGAAAAATTAAATGATGAAGAAATTGAAGAAGTTAAAAATTACCTTTCTTCAGGTGGAAAGATTTTAATTTTTTCAGGAACTATCAGTGCATTGTTTTCAAAAAATACTGCTTATGATATTGAAAGAGCAAACGAGATTATAGGTGCAAAAAGATATCTTTATGCAAAATTTAAAGGAGAAGTTATGGTAAAAAATTCTCCTTTGTTCAATGATATAGAGTTTGACGATTATCCGTGGTTATATGACCAGCCATCCCTGACAGATATTACAGATGGTAAAGTAATATTAGGAAATAAAGTAGGAGGGAAATTGGCAGCAAAAGTTTTAATAAATAAGGTAGAAAATGGTTTTTTGCTTTATATCTCTCCTGTTGCAATTGCTTATTATAAAGATGACTGGGATAAAGACCCTATTTCTCTAAATATGATAAAGTTTTTGAAAAATGTAATTAATATGTGTTTGAAAAATGAACCCAGTTTAGATGAAGTAATTAAATATACTTATAAAAAGAAAGAAAATCCATTTTTAATTAAGAATAAGACACCAAAAGTTATAGTGAAAGCAGGAGAAAATGAAAAAAAAATTGCAGAAGAATTTGTTAAGTTGTTGAATATTATAACTGGAAGTGAAATAACAGTGGAGAATGAAAGTAAAGAAAAGGATGTTTTTAATGTTTATATAGGAAGACACAAAGATTTAGAAAAGTTTAAAATTTCTTTTGAGAATTTACACCCTTATGGGTATTTTATAAAAATTATAGATAACAATTTAATAATCTCTGGAAAACTTCCTC
>CAZCUO010000030.1:0-11388 GCA_964502135.1 uncultured bacterium | reverse complement strand
CACGACGCTCTTCCGATCTCTTCAATATTCAAAAGCAGAAGACCTTGGAAAAGTTTTAACACCTTTAATAAGTAAAAATGGGAAAATTATAGTAGATATAAGAACCAATAGTTTAACAATACAAGATTTACCCGAAAATATTGAAGAAATAAAAAAGATAATAAAATTACTTGACAAAAATATTCCATGTGTTCAGATTGAAGCAATTCTTGTTGAATTAACAGAAGAAGGGCTCAAAGATCTTGGAATAAAATGGAATGTAGAAGCAAATTTTTTTGGTGCATCAAAAGATGTTCCTTATCCATGGAAAAAAGATGTTGATAGGGAAATTGTAAATCCAAGACAGATAGGAACAACTGCTGGAGGTGGCGCAACAACTTCTGGAGCTCCTCAATTTATTCTTGGAACTTTATCTTTTCAATCACTTACAGCAAATTTAAAATTACTTGAGGTAAAAGGACAAGCAAATATACTTGCAAGTCCAAGAGTAACAACACTAAATGATTCACCTGCAACAATAAAAATAACAAAAAATATGGCAGTTGCAGAAAAGACCATTTATACAGTGGGAGCAACAGGAGTCCTGGCTCCTACAACAAAAGAACCAATTTTTGCTGAAGTTGGCGTTTCTTTAAATGTAACACCACATGTAAATGAGCAAGGTTATATTACTCTTGAAGTTGAACCAAGTGTAAGTTCTGCAGAACCATCTCCTTATTTTGCCGAAGCAGTTGACACAAATATTAGAACAGCAAAAACAAAAGTTATGGTTAAAGATGGAGAGACAATTGTGATTGGTGGACTTTTAAGAACTGAAAATACAAAAAGAGGCAATAAAGTTCCCCTTCTTGGAGATATTTTGCCATTTTTATTTAAAAATAAATCAGAAACAGGAAAAAAGACAGATTTAGTAATATTTTTAACTCCCAAAATTATAACAGAAAAAGAAGCAAAAGAAATAGCAGAAAAAGAGAAAATTAAATTAGAAGAAAAGAAATGAAAAAAAGTGGTTTTTCACTTGTTGAGGTAATTGTTTCAATTTTAATATTTATAATTGGAATTTTTGGGACACTTGCTTATTTTTTCTATAGTCAAACAAATTTAAATATTGAAAGGCATAGAAGAACAGCAATTGAATTAGCACAGTCAAGAATAGAATTTTTAAAAACTGTTGCTTATTCAAATTTAAATAACTATAATGAAAACGGAACAATAATAAACATAGATGAAATTCAGGGCAAAAGAATTACAATTATAGAAGATATTGATGACCCAGATGATTTAGATACAAATCCTGACTATAAAAAAATAACTGTTAAAATTGTGTGGTTTGAAAATAAGAAAAATAATGAAGTTGTCTTACAAACAATTATTTCTCCATGGTGAGGTGAAAAATGAAAAAAGGATTAACTGTTATTGAAGTTATAGTAGCACTTGCAAGTGGAATTGTAATAGTTCTTGCAATAAGTTTTATTTTATACTCCTCATATAAAACATATTTTAGAGAAACAAAAGTAATGGAATTGAAAAGAGAAGCAGTTTTTGGAGTAAGATTTATTGAAAGAAAATTAAGAGAAAAACAACCAGATAAAATAGAAATTCAGGATGGCGGTAATAAACTTATAATAAAAAAATAAAACTTGACAAAACTCAAAAATTTAAGGTATTTTAATATCAAGGAGGTAAAAAATGAAAAAAAAGTTTTACATAATTCTAACTCAGATTTTAATACTTGGATTCATTCTTTCTGGCTGTGAATGTGGTCCAGGCAGTGGAAGTCCGATAGAACCTATTGAACCATATGAACCACCTCCCACTCCACCAACTTCTCCACCAACTACACAAAATGAATATTTTCAAAAAGAGGGGAATGATTTGGTATATTTTGATGGAACAAAAAAATATTATTTAATCAAAGGAAAGGTAGAAGATGTTAAATTTAATAAAATTGCAGGAGATAGTGGTTCATATTATGTAAGTGTTGTTTTAAAACTTAAAGATGGAGAAATAAAAACCTCTCTTGATTCTTTAATTGCTTTAAGAAATATTAATAGGACAATAAAATCAGAAACCACCTCAGGCTCAGGTGGTTCATCAATTGGAGGTTCTGGTGGTTCCTCAGGTGGAGAAATTTTTGAACCAATTGAACCACCAAGCACTGGACCTGTTATACCACCAGGAATTTAAAATGAAAAAAGGACAAGTTTTAGTTGCAGTTGTAATGGTTGTTATGATACTTTCAATTCTTGGGTTATCTTTTTTAAATATGGCAAATCTTGAAGCATTACAAGTTAGAAAAACTTTATTTTATTTTAAAGCACTTGATATAGCAGAAGCAGGTCTTGAAAGAGCGATGTGGAAATTAACAAAACAACCTACATGGAGAACTGGCTGGAATAATGTTTCTTTTGGTGATGGATATTATACTGTCAGTTTAACAGACCAATCTGGGAATGTTTTAATCACATCAACAGGAGTATGTAGAAGTATAAGTAAAACAGTTAAAGCACTTGTTGAAGTTTCATCATCATCATCATCTACAACTCCTTCAATCTCATTCACTTCTGGAACATCTTCTGGTAATATTGGTAATTTTCCAGGAACAGTTGGAGATATTGGACAAAGTTTTAAAACTGGTTCAAGTTCAATTAAAGTTGGTAGAGTTGAAATGCATATAAAGAAAGATAATCCGAATGTTTCAAGTATTTATATGACTATAAGATCGGGTAGCACAGTTGGTCCAATTTTAGGAACAAGTAATACAATAAATGCGTCTCAAATACCTTTAGGAGCTGCAACATGGATATCTTTTGAATTCAATCCACCAGTTCAACTTCAACCAAATACAAAATATTATTTAAGATTATCTTCAATACCTCCTTCAACAAATCCTACAAGTGGAGCACAAGGGAAAATACATGTTACTTATGCACCAGGAAGGGTAATTAGATATGGTCCTGTTGGAGGAACTCTCCCTCCGGATATACAAGGCCCTGAAATAGAGATAATTTCTCCTTATACTTTAGGAGAAGCATATAGGTATATAGGTAAAAATAATAATCCAAATTATACAGGTGAACAATTAATAGAAGATTTCAATTTTAAAATTTTTGGCCCATCTTCTGGAACTGTCAAAATTTTAAACTGGTCAGAAGAACCATATCAAAAACTTTAAAATTCCTTTGATATGAATACCATATTTGTCCCTTATAGAATTTGTCCTATTGGAGCACATATTGACCATCAAAAAGGAAAAGTTCTTGGTATAACAATTGATAAAGGAACTATTTTAAAATTTAAAAAAACAAATGGAAAGATAAGAATAAAAAGTTTGAATTTTAATGAGATATCCGAATTTAATATAAATGAAATACCTGAAAAAAATGGTAAATGGGATGATTTATTAAAGGGCTGTGTTTATATTTTAAAAGAAAAATTCAAAATTAAATATGGGATTGATGGAGAAATTTATGGGCAACTTCCTTCTGGTGGAATTGGTTCTTCTGCATCAACTGGGCTTTCTTATTTAATTGCTCTTGAATATGTAAATCAAATTAAAATTTCCGAAATGGAAAATATTTTTTTATTTAAAGAGATTGAAAACAATTATCTTGGAGTTAAAAGTGGGATCCTTGACCAATCAACAATTTTATTGAGTAATGATAATAAAAGTTCAATTTTTTTCCTTGATTGCAGAAGCAATGAATATAAGAATATTAAATCAGAAAAAAATATTAACTATTCCATCTGTATGGTTTATTCTGGAATTGAAAAAGTTTTAAAAGATACTGGTTATAATAAAAGGGTTGAAGAATGTAAAGAAGCAACCAAAGAACTTTTGAAATATTCTGGGAAAGAAAAAAAGAATGATTTTGTTTTAAGAGATGTTGAAAAAGAAATTTTTTTGAAATATAAAGATAAATTACCTATAAATTTAAGAAAAAGAGCAGAACATTTTTACAGCGAGATGGAAAGAGTTGAAAAAGGAATGGAACTATGGAAAAAAGGAGATATTGAAAATTTTGGTAAATTAATAAAAGAATCTGGAGAAAGTTCAATTAATAATTATGAATGTGGATGTAAAGAAATGATTAAAATTTATGAAATTTTAAATTCAATAAAAGGTGTTTATGGTGCAAGATTTAGTGGTGCTGGATTTCGTGGCTGGTGTTTTGGATTTGTTAAAAATGATAAAAAAATAAAAAATGATATAATTAAAATTTTAAAGGAAGAATATTTGAAAAACTATCCAGAATTTGAAAAAAGTTTTAAAATAATATTTGTTGATAGAAAACTTAAAGTTGATTTAAAAAATGAAAATTTTATATAGAAGTACAAATAGGTGTTCAGAACTGGTTGACTTTAAAAAGGCGGTATTGAAAGGGCAGGCATCTGATTATGGTCTTTATTTACCAACACAAATACCTGTATTAAATAAAAAAGAAATTGAAAATTATTTAAAAGGTAAAAGTTATCCAGAAATCGCATTTAAAGTTCTTTCAAAATTTCTTGAAGATGAAATTCCTTTTGAAAAACTTAAAAGAATAGTTGAAAAAATCTATAACTTTCCAGTTCCTATTGAAAAAATAAAGGAAAATTTATACATTCTTTATCTTGACAGAGGCCCAACTTTATCTTTTAAGGATTTTGCTGCATTGTTTATGGCTGAAGTTATGGAGTATTTCGCCAAAGAAGAAAATATAAAATTAAATATTCTTGTTGCAACAAGTGGAGACACCGGCGGAGCAATAGCAAGTGCTTTCTATAAAAAAGAAAATATTAAAGTTTTTATTCTATTCCCTGAAAAAGAAATAACAGAAAGGCAAAGAAAACAAATGACAACACTTGGAGAAAATATAATACCATTTGCAATAAAAGGTAAGTTTGACGATTGCCAAAATTTTGTGAAAATTGCTTTTAATGACCCTGAACTTTCTCAATTTAATCTTACAAGTGCAAATTCAATAAATATTGCACGACTTTTGCCTCAATCAGTTTATTATTTTTATGCTTACTCTCATATTGATTGTGAATATATAAATTTTTCAGTTCCATCTGGAAATTTTGGAAATTTAATGGGAGGAGTTATTGCAAAAAATATGGGATTACCAGTTAATAAATTTATAGTTGCTGTAAATGAAAATGATGAATTTCCAAATTTTTTAAAAACAGGTAATTACACCCCAATTATTCCATCAAGAAAATGTTCTTCAAATGCAATGAATGTAGGCCATCCCAGTAATCTTGCAAGGTTAATTGATTTATATGATGGGTGGCTTTATGATGAAAGGGACTTAAATGGTAAAATTATTAGATATGGGGTGTTAAAAATAAAACCAGACATGGAAAGGTTAAGAAATGATTTTATATCCTTTTCAATTTCTGACAGTGAAGTAGAAGAAATAATTAAGAAATATTATGATGAATATAAAATTATTCTTGAACCTCATGGCGCTGTTGGTATTTGTGCATATGAAAAATCAAAAATAAAAGAAACTGTTGTATCAATTGAAACAGCACACCCCTCAAAATTTCCAGAAGTTATAAAAAGAGTAATTGGGATAGAACCAGTTATTCCAGAAACAATGAAAAATTTTATTTCAAAAGATGAAAATTTTTATGTAATTGAAAATAATTATGAAGAATTTAAGAAAGTTTTAAAGGAGAAAATTACATGAAATATTTAATTCTTATAATGGATGGAGCTGCTGACTTACCAATTCCAGAACTTGGAAATAAAACCCCATTACAAGTAGCAAAGAAAGAAAATATTGATTATCTTGCAAAAATTGGTTCTACTGGCTTATTCAATACAATACCAGTTGGATGTTCTCCTGATTCAACAACTGCAAATCTTTCAATTCTTGGATACGACCCTAAAAAATATAATATTGGAAGAGGAGTTATTGAAGCATATGCAAAGGAAATAGAAATAAAAGATGATGAAATTGCATTCAGATGTAATTTAATAACTGTAAAAGAAAATAAAATAAAGAGTTATTCAGCAGGATATATTTCAAATCAAGAAGCGGCTCAGTTAATTGAATATTTAAACGAAAAAATGGGAAATGAAAGAGTAAAATTTTACCCAGGAGTTGGTTTCAGAAATATTTTAATTTTAAAAGGTGATTTTTCAGAAGAAATAAAATGTTATCCCCCACATGATTATAATGGTTATAATATAGACGAAATAAAAGTAAAACCAATTTCAGAAAAAGGTAAAAAAACTGCAGAATTTTTGAATAATTTAATCTATCAGTCAAATAAATATCTTGAATTTCATCCAGTAAATATAAAAAGAGAAAAAGAAGGGAAAGAAAAAGCAAACTTTATTTGGCTATGGTCACCTGGGAGAAAACCAAATATTGAAAAATTTTATGATAGATATAAAATTAATGGATGTATTATCTCTGCTGTTGATTTAATAAAAGGGATAGGAAAAATGATTGGATTTGAAATAATAAATGTCCCAGGTGCAACTGGTCTATGGGATACAAATTATGAAAATAAAGCGGAATATGCAATAAAGGCACTTGAAAAATTTGACTTGGTTTATGTCCATGTTGAAGGAATAGATGAAGCAAGCCATGAAGGAAATGTTGAACTTAAAATTAAATGTATTGAAGATTTTGATAAACGCCTTGTCAAAAATATAATTAAAAAAATTGATTTAAATTCAATAAAAATTGCAGTTTTACCTGACCATTATACACCTGTAAAATTGAAATCACATAAAGAGGGATATGTTCCTTTTTTAATTTATTCTCCATTTGAAAAACCTGATAAAGTTGAAAAATTTGATGAAGAAAGTTGTAAAAATGGCAAATTTGAAAAAATTGAAGGGAATGAATTTATAAATATATTTTTAAGAGGAATAAAATGTATATAATTATCGTTGGTTGTGGAAAGGTTGGTTCATATTTAGCAAAATTACTTGATGAAAAAAATGATGTTGTTATTATTGATAAGGATGAAAAAAATTTTGAAAAATTGACTGATTTCAATGGTTTAACAGTAGTAGGAGATGCTCTTGATATTGATATTTTAAAAGAAGCAGGAATTGAAAAAGCAGACGCTATTTGTGTTATTACAAGTAATGATAATGCCAATATTGTTATAGGACAGGTAGCAAAAAAGATATTCAATGTAGAAAAAGTAATAATTAGAATCTCAGATCCAAATAAAGAAAAAATATGCAAATTACTTGAAATTGAAACAATAAATACAACATCGCTTTTTGCCTCTCTTATAAAAGATGGTCTTACAAAGAAAATATCTTGCGATTTTTTATTTGGTAATGAAGATTTAACAATTGTTGAATTGAATACAGACAAAATAATAGGAAAAAAAATTGAAGAGATAAATATTGATGGAAAACTTCAAATTTTTGCTATAATAAGAGGAAATAAAGGTATAATTCCTGAAAAGGGATTGAAAATTGAAAAAAATGATATAATTATAGGAATAGCGGAAAGAAAAAGTCTAAATAGATTGGAAGGAATATTAAAATTATGAATGTAATAATTGTGGGTGGTGGTAATGTGGGTTATTATCTTGCAGAAAAATTGAGTGAAAATCATTATGTTGTTTTAATTGAAAAAGAACAAAAATTAAGTGAAAAAATTGCTTCAAAAATAAATTGTCTTGTTATAAATGGAGATGGATGTGACCCAGAAGTTTTAAAAAATGCAGGAATAAAAAAGGCAGATTGTCTTGCAGCAGTCACAGGAAGTGATGAAGATAATCTCGTTATTTGTCAGATAGCAAAAGAAATATTTAATGTTAAGAGAGTTGTTGCACGGGTAAATAATCCTAAAAATGAAAAAACATTTTATCAACTTGGAGTTGATGTTGCTGTAAGTGGAACATCATTAATAGCCAAAATTATTGAAGAAGAAGTTAATTGGGAAGATTTTATTACTTTATTTACTTTTAAAAAAGGAAGATTATCAATTTTAAGAATTGACTTACCTGAGAATGCACCTATAATAAATAAAAAGTTAAATGAAATTCAACTGCCAGAGGATTCGGTTATTGTAGCGGTTATAAGGGGTGATGACTTATTTATTCCAAGAATTGATTTTGTTTTTAAAAAAGAAGATGAAATTATTGCTATTACAAAGGTTGAAAATGAGGCATCGCTTATAAATGCATTAATAGGAGAAGTTGAGGAGAAATGAAAAAAATTATTAAATACCTTAAAATTTTATTAAATGGTTGGCTTGGAATACTTATTGAGATTTCATTTATTATTTTTATTTTTCTTTTCTCCTTAATTCTAAATCTTATTTTTTACATAATACTTCAATGATACCTCAATTTTCAAGGGATGATTTAAAAGGTATTTTCCATTATACTGGCAAACTAATAATATTGCTCGGATATCTCTTTCTTTTCCCTTTATTTGTTGCCCTTATATATAAAGAATGGAATCCAGCAATTGATTTCATTTTTTCTTCTCTATTTTCATTTTCAATTGGCTATTTAATAATTTGGAGATTCCCTGAAGAAGTGGATATAAACTGGCGTCAAGGGATGACAATTGCCTCATTGATTTGGCTTATTTACATGTTTCTTGGAGCCATCCCACTTTATCTTTCTGGGCATTACAATTTATATATTGACGCATGTTTTGAATCAATGAGTGCTCTTGCAACAACTGGACTTGTCCTTGTTAGAAATCTTGATCATATGGCCCATTCTTATAATTTCTGGCGTCATTTTATGTGTTTTATTGGGGGTCAAGGAATAATACTTTTAGGACTATTAATATTTTTTAGGGGTGCAAGTGCATTTAAAATTTATGTTGGTGAAGCAAGAGAAGAAAAAATTTTACCTAATGTTGTCCAGACAGCAAAGTTCATTTGGCTTGTTAGTATGTGCTATTTAATAATTTTTACATTAATTTTGGGTATTATTAATATTATTCATGGAATCTCTCCTTCAAGATCCTTTTTTCATGCAATATGTATATTTATGGCTGGATGGGACACGGCTGGTTTTGCAGTTCAATCACAAAATATAGCATATTATCATAGTATAGTCATAGAAATAGTAACTTCATTAATTGTTATTCTTGGAGCAGTTAGTTTTGGTCTTCATTATGCTGTATGGACTGGGAAATTTAAAGAAATTTTAAGAAACTATGAATTTAAAACATTTATAATAAGTATAATTTTACTTACATTTTTTGCCTTTTTGGGATTTTTGAAATATACAAAAAATATGGATTTTTTTTCGTCATTCAGAATCATCTCTTACCAAATCATTTCAGGTCATACAGGAGTTGGGTATACAAATGTTGATTCTTATTACCTTAAAAATTATTTTCCCGATTTTTCACTCGTTCTTTTAATAATTGCAATGGCACTTGGTGGTTGTTCATGTTCAACAAGTGGTGGAATTAAGATGTTAAGAATAGGTTTAATTTTAAAAGAATTAAAGAAAGAAGTAAAGGGATATAGTTTGCCCACTTCAACAGTAGTGGTTGAAAAATTTCATCATGTTAAAGATATAAGTTTAACAGATACACATGTAAAGTTGTCTTCAATAATTTTGATAATGTTTGTATCAACATATATAATTGGAGGAATAATTGGGACTTTCTTTGGGTATCCCTTTTTACATTCTTTATTTGAATCAACTTCCGCATGTGCAAACGTAGGACTTTCAGTTGGAATTACAAATCCAAATATGCCTAATTTACTAAAAATAACATATATAATTGAAATGTGGATTGGAAGATTGGAATTTATTTCAATTTTTGTTTTCATAAGATTCTTATTTTCTTTAAGGAGCCCTGAATGAAAAAATTTTTTCTATTATTATTTATCTTTGGAATTTCGCTATATTCTTTTGAAAAGATAAAAATTAGAGAATTGTATGAAAATGGCGAAAAATATAATGGTAAAGTTGTAATTGTTGAAGGAGAAGTAATAGGTGACCTAATGGGTAAAGGAGAAGAAAGATGGATAAATGTTAAAGATGAGTTTGAAGATTTTGTAATTGGAGTAGTTATAAGTAAGAATGATGCTGTTAAAATAGAAAATTTTGGAAAATACAGGACTAAAGGAGATGTTATAAGAATTTTTGGAATTTATAATATAAATTGTTCAAAACATTATGGAGATAGAGATATTCATGCTTTTAAAATTGATGTAATTAAAAAGGGAGAAAAATATGCTGAAAAAGTAAAAATAAAAAAAATATTCCTCTCTTTTATTCTTCTTGTAATCACTGTATTTATCACCTATCTTTACCATAAAGAAGAAATTTCCAAAGAGGAATAAATTTAATTTTTTGCCATTTATATTTTTATCACCCTTAAAATTTCCATATAATTAATTTTATATTATCTCTCTTGAAAACTTTACCTATCTTCTATGATATCTTAAAAAGTTGCTTCATGGTTTTTAACTATTATAGAACAATTTTTATTTTGTAGCACAATTTTAATTCGGTTAAATTAAAATACCATATAAGTAATGTCTTTCACCTTTTTTGATTTCAACCTTTATTATTTCTCCCTCTTTTACATTTACATTTTCTATTATTACAGGTTTATTATTTAAAGTCCTTCCTATAAATGCATTTTTTATTTTATAACTCTTTTTCCTTATGAAAATCTCATCTATTTTCCCTTCCATTTCTTTGTTTCTCAAAAGTGAGATTTTGTCTTGTAAATTCAATATTAATTTATGCCTTTTTTCCTTTTCTTCTTTAGGAACATTATCAGGAAATTTACTTGCCTCTGTTAATGGCCTTGGAGAATATTTAAAAACATATAAATCATCAAATTTAATTTTTTCCACAATTTTATATGTTTCTTCAAAGTCCTTTTCTTCCTCATAAGGAAACCCAACAATTATATCAGATGTTATTGAAATACCAGGACATTTTTCTCTTACCATTTCAATAATCTCAAGGTATCTTTCCACTGTATATTTTCTATTCATTAAATTTAAAATCTTATTTGAACCTGATTGAAGAGGAAGGTGAAGGTGTTTATATAATTTTGGTAATTCTGAAAATGAATTAATTAATTCATTAGATATATCCTTTGGATGTGATGTTAAAAATCCAATCCTCAAAACTCCTTCAATTTCGTGAATTTTATAAAGAAGTTCAACAAAATTTTTCCCAATATCTTTTCCATACTCATTAACATTTTGACCTATCAAAAATATTTCTTTAACACCTTTATCAATAAGAATTTTTATTTCATCAATAATTACATTTTCTGGTTTACTTACAAGTTTTCCTCTTGCATAAGGAACTACACAATAAGAACAGAAATTTTCACACCCTTTTGTAATTGTAACAAATGAACTTATTTTTTCTTTAATTTCTGTTTCATTTACTTCATTTAATAAATTTTCATCTTCTTCA
>CAZCUO010000029.1:0-13286 GCA_964502135.1 uncultured bacterium | reverse complement strand
TTTATAAAAATTTCATTTACAAATTTATAACCATATTCTGCTATTAATTTATGTGCCTTTTCATTCATTGAAATTCTCCAAAAATGCCTACAAAACCTTCAAATTCATCAATTCTAAACTCAATAAGATTTTGTTTTTGATTAAAATTTATTTTTTCTTTTGAAGGAATTTTATATAAGTTGATTAATTTTCTATTTTCTTTTATTCTTATTTCCACATTTTTTGCAATTCCTTTTGAAAGGATTAAGTCAATATTTTTTGTTAATTTTTGATAAGGATAATATAAAATTGAAATTAAAAAGCAATTTTCTCCTTTTAGATAATATATTTCTGCATTTTGGGGTAGATTTTTAACTTTTATTTCTCTTTCTATCATACTTTCTATTAAATCTTCTAAAATTTCAAGGTATATGGTATTCCCATAATTTATATAGTTTAGAAATATAGGTGCCCATATATATGAAAAGTTTTCTCCCATTAAAATTGCTGGATATTCAATTTCTTTTTCATAAGGTGTCTGACAATGAGAAGAAAAAGAATCCCATTTTCTATTAAAGTATGGTTTCCATAATTTTCCTATCCATTTGCAATTTCTTCCCCTTACATAATTTCCTGGCTCATACATAACATATCTTGTTTTACTTCCTGGGAACTGAAAATAATCAGGCCTATACTGACTTTTACTTATAAACTCAATATTTTCTATAAAAAATTTATTTTCATTTGTCAATCCACTATCATATGAAAGAATAATCTTTCCTCCATTTTTCAAAAATTTTTTTGTTTTTTTAATCAACTTTTCATTAAATTTTATAAAATCTGGGAAGATTATCAATTTAAATTTATTAAAATCAATATCCTCTGTTATAACTGAAAATTGGCAATGTGTTTGTAGTAAAATTCTAAAACAACCCTCTAATGAATCAAGAAATTTCTCTTTTGGTTCTTTTATTGAAAAAATACCAATTTCAGAATATGGTTTAACTTTTTTGTAATATTCCTCAACTTCATAAACTTTTTTATATATTTTTCTTATTAAATAATAAACCTCTTCTTCCAAAGTTCCATCAGGATTCATTTGGTCTCCAATACTACATTTCCCTCCATTTGAAATAATTCTTAAAATTTCATATTCAAGTTGTCTTTCTTCTTTAATTCCACCAAAATCACCCCATGATAAATTAAATCTTGCAGTATTACTTAAATATTCTTTGTCAAAATTTGAAAAATATTTTGCCATTATAGGAAAGTGATTATAACTCCATCCCCCTGTTGGTAATGATTCTATTTCAAAATGTGTGTAGTACTTAATTTCGTTTTCCATCCCAATTCTCAATCTACTATTAAAAAAAACACTTATATTCTTATAACTTTTTATTAAATTATATGCTTTCTCAATAAATTTTTTTTCAACAATTCTTCTATATTTGTCAATGTCATTTTCATCTTCAGGATTTAATCCCATACTCTTCATACCTTTAAGACAATTTGAACATAAACATGGCAACTGAAAAACTATATCAAAAAATATTCCATCAACATCATAATTTTTTATAATTTCTTCTGTTTGAAGTAAAACATATTCTATGTATTTTGAACCAAGACATAATTTTTTCCACTTATCTTCTAAAAAAGAAGAATAAAATTTTCCAGAAGGAGATATTTGTAAGTATTCAGGATGGGTAAATGCCATATATTCATCCCAGCCAACAGATATATATGCGCAACAATTTATTCCCTCTTTATGAAGATATTCACAAGAAAGACCAAGTAAATCAATTTTTAAAGATGGATGGATTTTGCCTATTTTTGTGGGATAATAACTCATACCATGGTGACATTTTGCAAAGAAAGTTACAGAATTTACATATGAATTCTTCATCATTTTTGCAAATTTCTCAGGGTTAAAATTTTCACCAATATTATAAATTAATGGAGAATTATGAAAATCAAGATGTATTTGTCTAAATTTTAATTTTTCCATTCTATGCTCCAAGTATAGGATGAGTTGCTGGAATTTGCCCTGTTATAAAGTCAATAATCATCCATATTCCAGCAGTTAAAAATGCACCAATAATTATACCAATAAAAAGTGGCTGTAAATTTTTATAAAGTTTTTGTCCTCCATATTTCAAAATTAAAAATTTCAATAACCATCCAATAAAAATAGAAAACCATGTAAAATAAATAGGTATAGTTGCAGCAACTGTTAAACCTATTGGATGAACTGGAAAACTTAAAAATCTCAATCTTAAAAAATTTAAAATTACATATAAAATTGCACCAATTGAAAAAAATGAAAATTCATATTTGCCAAATGTATAGGGATGTAATATATATTCTTTAACCCAATTTATAGTATAAGGAACATAATTTGTAAATTGCCATCCACCAAGATTTATTCCACCATATTTATAAGATGTTTTTATTATTGAATAAAAAGAGGCAAAAATACCAATAATGACTGCAATTATTGAAGATATTATTATTTTTTTGAAGTTTATTTTGAATCTTTCTCCAAGAGCAAAAAAGTTAGCGGATGAAGTCATTACAAGTGTTCTCAAATCGCAAGCCCAAGGAGAAGTAAATCCAAGTGCTGTTATACCATTTGCTCCAATCTTTTCTGTCCCAAAAATATTTATAAGCATACCAGCAGGAACAACACCACTTCTTGCATAAGGTGTCCCTGATTGACATACAACTCTTGTAATTCCAATAAATGTTAAAAATGCAAATATTGTAAAAATAAAAGAATGAATAAATTTAAGTCCAGCAAATTTAAGCCAAAAAACAATTATAAAAAAACAGATGATTGAAAGAATAGTATAAAAAATATTTTTTTTATCTAAAAAAACACTTTTCAAATAATTCCTTTCTTGCCATAAAATTATTAAAACCATCATAAACATTGCTCCCATACATTCATAACCTGCTTCTATCCCTGAAAATGCCCATGGCTCTGGAGTAACTTTTCCAAAACCTGTTATATTAAAAATACCTTTCTGAATTGTAAAAATTAAAAAGAAAAGCCATAAACCTAAGGAAACATCAAGAGAAACAAAATAAATAAGTCCTATAACTTCAAAAGCAATTCTAACATTTAAGCCGACCGTTCCTCTAAAAATTTTATATGTTTTACTAAGATTTATTTGTGGAACAGATGGAAAATAAATATTAAGACAGTAGAAACTAAGTATTAAAAATGGAATGAGCATTCCTAAATAAAAAATTTTGTTCTTCATAACTGGTGGGAAACTATTCTCTTTTTTTGATAATTCAGTAGGTGGTGTTATTAAAGGATATAAAAGCCGTTCTTCTTCTATCCATCTCTTACTTAAAAAATAAATTATTAAAATTGAGAGTAAATAAACAGAAAATATCAATATAAACCATAATGTTAAAGGCAATATCCATTTATCCCAAGGTATTTTATATCCCTTTGGTAAACCTTCAAAGAACCAATTAACAGCATCTTTATCATTCACAGTTATTAGTTTATTTATATATGGAATAAAATTTTCTTTCCAAGATGGATCTGAATAATAATAAACACCTGGAAGAAGTGGAATTAAATTTAATGCAAAACCCCATGTTGGAATTGCACAGGCAACTGCCATCATACCAAAAATTATTATAAGTTCCTCAGATTTCAAAGATATTCTTTTATTTATTTTGTTTATAATCCCATTTATTAAAACAATTAAGAAAAAATAGAAAAAGGCAGCACCAATACTATAATCAGAAGTCATTGATGCACCTTTTGAAATTAAAACTCTCATAGGGTCAAAAAAACATATTATGAATGAAAAAATGCTTCCTATTAAAATAGATATACCAAATCTAATTTTTTCTTTTTTCATTTTATGGATTTACAATTACTTTTATACAATCAGGATTTTTAATAGGATATTCAAGTGCCTCTTTTACATCTATAAGAGAAAATTTTTTACTTATGAAATTTTTCAAATCAATTCTATTTTTACTTAACAAAGAAATTGCTTTTTTATATGTATTTGCATATCTGAAAATACCTGAAATTTTTATCTCATCTATTGTTAATTTTAATATATTGAAATTTACAAAGTCAGTTCCCATTCCTATAAAAACTATCCTTCCACCTCTTTTGACCCAGTTTATTGTTTCTTCAATTAAAAAGGAATTCCCAGAACATTCAAAAATAACATCAAATTTCTCTTCAATATTATTTTTTATTTCTTTTATTTCAATCTTTTCAGTATCAAAAACATATTCAAAACCAATCTTTTCTGCAATTTCTATCCTTTTTTTATTTTTCTCAATTCCATATACAATAGCACCATTTAACTTCGCTGATAGCCCTGAAAGCAAACCAACTGGACCAAGACCTGAAATAAGAATTTTTTCCCCAGGTCTTAAATTTATTAAATTACATGCATGAATACCAACAGAAAATGGCTCAATTAATGTTGCTTCATCAAAAGATATATTTTCAGGTAATTTATACAAAAAATCAGATGGATGAACAATATATTCACAGAAAGTTCCATTAATAGGAGGTGTTGCGAAAAATTTAACATCTGCGCATAAATTATATCTCCCTTCTTTACAATAAGAACATTTTCTACACGGAATTCCTGGTTCTATTGCAACCCTATCACCAACTTTTAAATCTTTAACACTTTTCCCTACTTCTTCAATAATTCCTGAACTCTCATGACCAAGTATTAATGGTTCCTTTACTATAAAATCCCCAATTCTTCCTTCTTTATAATAATGAATATCTGAACCACAAACACCAACACTTTTAATTTTTACAAGAACTTCGTCTTCATTTTTTATTTTTGGATTTTCTATTTCCCTAATTTCTATTTTATTTTTTTCTATTAAAAATGCTGCTTTCATTTTTAATAATGAATAAATTGACCACCATCAACTTTAATATCTTCTCCTGTTATATGGCTTGAAAGGTCTGAAGCAAGAAATAATATAACTTTTGCTATCTCAATTGCTTCAGGATATCCTTGCCTGCTTTTATATAGAGGTATATTTTGTTCTGTAAATTCCCTTCTTTTTTCCTTAGGTATAAATGGGTCAAGCATAGGGGTAAAAATAGTTCCTGGAGAGACAGTATTTACATTTATATTATAAGGAGCAAGTTTTCTTGCAAGACCTTTTGCATAACAGATTTTACCAGCCATTGCAACACAATATGCATTATCTCCCGTAGAATGTGCTGCTATTGATGATACAATAATTATTTTACCGCTTTTCTTTTCAATCATAATTGGAGAGACAAGTTTACCAAGATTATAACAACTATATAAATGGGTCTTTATCACTAAATCCCAGTTTTCGGGTGTATCCTCATTTGGTTGAGCAATCCCTGCAGAATGAACAAGTATATCAATAGTCCCAAATCTTTTTAAAACTTCATTTACAATTCTTTCTGTTTCTTTATAATTACCAACATCTCCTTTTATTATAAATACATCTCCAATCTCTTTTAATTCCTCATATGTTTGTTTTGCTTTCTCATCATTGTGAAAGTAATTTAAAGCACATGATACTCCTTCCTTTAAAAATAAAACTGCCGTCTCTTTTCCCATTCCACTTGTCCCTCCTGTTATTAGTGCTTTTTTCCCTTTAAGTCCAAGTTCCATTATACCTCCTTCTTTAATATTTTTTGCTTCCTAATCCCACAACTTTCCCTAATTATAAGTTCAACATCTGTAAAAACTTTTTTTAAAGATTGTGAATTTCTTTCTCCCTTAATTCTTTCCATTAAAAGTTTATATGCTTCAATACCTATTTTTTCTGCCTTTTGGTCAATTGTTGTTAATGGAACTTCAAGTAATTTCCCTATTAAAAGATTTCCATAACCAACAATTGAAATATCATCAGGGACTGAATAACCAAGTTCTTTTATAGCCCTAAATGCACCAACTGCCACTTCATCATTACAAGCAAATATACCATCAACTTTTTTATTAAGTAAAAATTTCTTTGTTTCAAAATAACCTTTTTCCATTTGCCAGTCAGTATATCTAATTAAATCCTCATCAAATTTAATATTCTCTTCTTCAAGTGCTTTTTTATATCCATTTAATCTTGCTTTTGCAGTAGAATGTTGAATTGGTCCTGCAAGATGTAAAATTTTTTTATTACCAAGTTCTATAAGATGTTTTGTTGCAATATATCCACCTTTCTCATCATCTGAACTAATATAGTCAGCTTCAATTTCTCCAAGGTAAATATCAACAATAACAAGTGGAATAATATGTCCAACTTCTCTTATCAAGTCAATATTTGAAAATGAATTTTTACCAGAAACGATTATAAGACCATCAATTTTTTCCTCTCTTATTCCTTCAAGCAATTTTCTCTCCATTTCAACATTTTCATTTGTGCATTTCAGAAGTAATTTATTCCCATCTTTTGATATACTTTTTTCTATACCTGATAAAATTTCAGTAAAGAAAGAAATATTTAAGGGTGGATTTATTATAAGTTGAATTGTTAATCTATTTAAATCTTTTGAAATATAAGTTCCTTTAAATGGAATTCTGTAAAGATATCCCTCTGCAACAAGTTCACTTATTGCATGTCTAACAGTTATTCTACTTATTTTATAAATTTTTGCAAGTTTTCTTTCAGAAGGAAATCTTTTTTCAGTAGAAAAATCACCTCTTAAAATTTTGGCTCTTAGATCTTCTTTTACTCTATCTACTACACTCCTTTCAACTTTTTCTTTTTCCATATTATTATATTATCATATTTTTAAATTTTGTCAAGTTTTTTTATTTTTAGGTATTACCTTATTAAAACTTATAAATTACAAGACCTGAAGGAACTTTTGGATAGAAATATGTTGATTTTGCTGGCATAATTTTTCCAGTTAAACATACTTCAATAAATACATCTTTTTCAACTGGATTTAAAAAGAAAATAATTCCTTTTTTCCTTTTTTTATATTCTTCTAAAAGAAATTCCTTTGAACTGTGATAAATAAATTCAACATTTTCATTTATCTTAACAAAATTTTTGATTATAAAATTGTCAACAACATATGTATCAATTTTACTCAAAGTTAAATCTTCTTCAAGAAACTTTTTATAATTTTTTATTTCCAAAATGTAAAATTTTTCATTATAAAACATACCGATTATTCTTTCTTTTTCATTGTTTTTAATTTTTTTCTCAATTTCTCTTAAATTTTCAACCTCTGAAACATCAATAAATTTTTCATCAAAATTTATTTCAGCATCACTTGGAATATATCTATGGGTTGGCAAAATCAATACTCCTTCTGATTCAATATTTGATAGATAAACTAAAATAAATGAATTTTTTCTTTCTGGATTATTTTTGTAAAAATTTAATGAAGCAAAATATCTATGATGACCATCTGCAATAAAAATGATTTTCTTTTTAAAAAAATTCTTAATTTTTTCTATATCTCTTTCAATCTCAATTCTTCCAAATTCAAAATTTTCATTATTTATATTCCCTTTATACAAAAATCTATATCTTTCAACTATTTCTTCAACTTCAAAATTTTTATCTTTATATAACATAAAAACAGGACAAAAATTTGCTCTACATTTTTCAAGAAGTTTATATCTATTATCTGAATATTTTGGGAATATTCTTTCGTGAGGTATTATGTTTCCTTTTATAAAATCCTCTATTTTCAAAATTCCAAATATTCCAATTCTTTTATAAACTTTTCCTTCATATTCAAAATTACCCTTAAGAAAATAAAAATATTCTTTTTCTTCCTCAATTAAAATTTTTTCTTTAATCCAGTTTATAAAAATTTCATTAACATATTCAGGATAATTCTCCTTGTAAATAAGTTTTACAATATTATAATCACTCAATGAGAGAAGTTTCTTTTCTATTTCATCATTTATCATATCCCAAGGCGGAGAAATAACATAACTTATATTTTTTATTTTTTCAATATTGTAAATAATACCTTTAAAGGGCAAAATCTCAACCATTTTCTCTTTCCAAATTTAAATATATTATTACTTTAGATTGCTTTCTTAAATTTTTATACCAGTCCTCAAAATATTTTTCCCTTTTTTGCCATAAGAGTACTCTCCTTATATTTTCCTTATCTACACTTTTGTCTCCTACATGTTTTAAATATTCTTCAATTTCTGTATCTTTAACTTCAATGTTTGTTTCTGATATAACTTGTTCTTTTAATTTCTGTATCAATATTTCTTTTCTTATTTCGTCTTCAATTTTTTTGAGTTCTTCGTCAGGATAACTTGCTACTATTTTTTTATATTTTTCCTCATCAAATTGTCCTTTTTCATTTTTAAAAGCAGGGTCTAATTTAAAAACTTCAATTATTTCATTTTTAAAAACTCTTATTCTTCTTTTTCTTGCCTCCTGTAATAATAATTTTTCCCTTATCATAGATTCAATAACACTTTTTTCAATGTTTAATTTATCTCTTATCTGATTATAATTTTCTCCAAAAATTTCTCTATATTTCTCATCTACCTTCCATACTCTATCATAAAACTCTTTTAAAGTTATTGGTTCTCTATTCACAATTGCTGCATACAAAGAACTTCTCTTTCCACCAACACCAACACCCCAGAAAAGAAAACCAGGAATAATAAAAATTGTGATAATCCATAATATAATTTTCATATTTTTTTTCTTTCTTAAAAATTTAAGAGCCATTTTTTCCTCCCTTTATAATTAAAACAAATTCGCCTTTCTTTTTTTCTTTTTTGAAAATTTCGCATACCTCCTTTATTTTTCCCTTTATAATCTCTTCAAAAATTTTTGTCAATTCTCTGCATATACATATTTCTTTCTCTGGAATAATTTCACATAATAAATTTATTGTTTTCTCAATTCTATGAACTGACTCAAAAAATACTATTGTTTCATCCATATTTTTCCATTTTTCAAAAATTTTTCTTTTTTCATTTTCTCTTTTGGGTAAAAATCCATAAAAATATACCCTATCAAGAGGGAAACCTGAAACACTTAAAGAAGCAGTAAGCGCTGAAGGACCTGGAATTGGACTTACTTTTAAATTATTTTTATGAACCTCTTTTACAAGTATATAAGCAGGGTCAGAAATTCCAGGTGTTCCTCTATCACAAACAAGAGCAATTTCTTTCCCTTCCTTTAAAAGTTCAATAACTTTTCCGACTCTCTTTTTTTCAATTTCTCTATAATAACTTAAAAGTGGTTTTTTTATTCCGTAATAGTTAAGTAATTTTTTTGTCTCTCTTGTATCCTCACATAAAATTAAATCAACATTCTTTAATACTTCAATTGCTCTTAATGTAATATCCTTTATGTTTCCTATAGGAGTTGCAACTATGTATAACATTTGTAAATTATACTTCAAAAACTTTTATTTTTCCAGAAAATGTATTAAAATATGTGGTAAAAAGGAGGAATAATGGAGAAAATTGGAGTGATTTTTTACAATTTTTCTTTTAGTAATATTGAGGAATTTTTTATTTGGTGTAATGAAAACAAAATTGAATATGCTGAGATCCATAATAAATACCTACAAGAAGCAAGTGAATTGATTAAAAAATATAGTGTCAAAATTTCACAAATCACAGCAGGAAACGATTTTGTGCAAAAGACAAAAGATGAACTTTTAAATCAAGTAAAAATGATTGGCGAATTATGTAAGAGAGTAAAAGATATTGATTGCAATCAATTAAGAATAGATGGAGGATGGCCAAAGGAAGGGATAGAAAGTTCAAAATATAAGGAGTTAATATTAGAGGGAATAGAAAGGTCTATTGAATTTGCAGAAAAAGAGGGTGTATTCCTTGCACTTGATAATCATGGCATAATAACAAATGACTATACTTTACAACTTGAAATTTTTGAAAAAATTAAATCAAAATACCTTGGAGCAAATCTTGATACAATGAATTATAGATGGTATGGTTATCCTTCAGAAAAACTTATAGAAATTTATAAACTTATTGCTCCTTATACATTACATACTCATCTGAAAGACGGAACTGGAAGTAGAGAAAATTATATTGGTAAAGTTCTTGGAGAAGGAGAAATTCCTATAATTGATGCAATAAAAATATTAAAGGAAAATAATTATAAAGGTGTATGGTGCATTGAATATGAAGGAAAAGATAAAGAAATTGGATATAAAAAATGTGTTGAATTTTTGAGAAATTTAAAGATATGAGAAGGGAAAGATGGGGAAGTAGGTTAGGAGTAATTTTTGCAGTTGCGGGAAGTGCAATTGGTCTTGGCAATTTTTTGAGATTTCCTGTTCAAGCGATAAAAAATGGTGGTGGTGCTTTTATGATTCCATATTTTATTTCCCTCTTTTTACTTGGTATTCCTTTAATGTGGATAGAATGGACAATTGGAAGGTTTGGAGGTGGATTTGGACATGGAACTGCTCCTGGAATTTTTCATACACTATGGAGGAAAAATAGATTTATAAAATATTTTGGAGTTATAGGAATTTTTGGTCCAATTGTCATTTTTATTTATTACGTCTATATAGAATCCTGGTTATTCGCTTATATATTTTTCCCTTTTAGAAGTGATTATTCCTTAATCACCACAAAAGAAGAAATGATTGCTTTTTTACAAGGATACCAAGGAATTGTTAAAAATCAATATTTTTCTTCAATTTTGCCTGCATATTTTTTCTTTTTTATAACTTTCTTAATTAATCTTATAATCATATATTTGGGAATTAAAAAAGGAATAGAAACTGTCTGTAAAATTGGGATGCCTACTTTATTTACACTTGCCTTAATTTTACTTATAAGGGTTTTAACATTGAAAAATTTAGAAACTCCTGATTGGTCTCCATTAAATGGCCTTGGATTTTTATGGAATCCGGATTTTTCTTCTTTAAAAGATGCAAAGGTATGGCTTTCTGCAAGTGGTCAGATTTTTTTCACTTTAAGTGTTGGAATTGGAGTAATTTTAACCTATGCAAGTTATTTAAGCAAGGATGACGACGTTTTACTTTCTGGACTTACAAGTGCAAGTGCCAATGAATTCGCTGAAGTTATTCTTGGAGGTAGCATAATCATTCCTGCTTCTTATGTATTCTTTGGACCTGTTGGGATAAAAGAAATTGCAAATCAAGGAGCTTTTGATCTTGGTTTTATAACAATGCCTTTAATCCTTAAGTCAATTCCATTTAGTAAAATTTTTGAAGTTTTGTGGTTTTTACTTTTATTTATTGCTGGTTTAACATCTTCAATTTCACTGATGCAACCTGCAATTGCATTTCTTGAAGATGAGTTTAATTTAACAAGAAATAAAAGTATTTTAATTTTTGGAATTATCTCTTTTCTACTTTCAAATCTCTCTGTTCTATTTTTATCAAAAGGAGTGGTTGATGAACTTGATTTTTGGGGAGGAACATTCTCTCTTGTTTTATTTGGAACAATTGAAACAATACTTTTTGCTTGGGTTTTTGGAATGGAAAAAGCATGGGAAGAGATGCATTCAGGTTCAGATATTACCTTGCCAAGAATTTATAAGTTTATAATTAAGTATATAACGCCATTATTTTTGATTGCAATACTAACTACATGGACTATTCAATATGCTATCCCAATTTTGCTTTTGAAAAATGTTAGTAAAGATAATCTACCTTATATTTTAATGACAAGAATAATTTTGCTTTTACTTTTTATTGGATTATGTATTCTTGTTAAAATTTCATGGAGTAAAAAAGGAGAAAAAATTGAAACTTAGTGGATGGATTATGTTTTCTATTTCATGGGCCACCATTATATTTTTATTTTTTTATTCATTTTACAGGTCTTTAAAAAAACGCTAAAAAAGTTTTCCATTTTTAAATATATTATCATCTTCAATTAAATTATCTTCATCAATAATTTCATTTTTTTCTATTTCACTTTCATGACCTTTCTGATAATAAACTTTTATTATATTCTCATCATTTATAATATCTTCAAGCCATTTACAATATTCACAATCCTTACCTCTTTCAGGAATATCTTTTTTCTCAAGACAATTTATTGCATCATATATTATTTTTTTAATTTCTCCTATGTCAATTTTTACTTCTTTAACTTCAAAACTAAAATTTATTACATTTTTAATCTCATTGGCATCAAAATCAGTTAATTTCTTTTCAGGATAATAAAAAACAAGATAAGCAACATCAACTTCTTTTCCTTTATTTTCCTCTTTTAAAAGAAGAGAGTAAACACCAAGTTGAAATTTATATGCATCATGAGGTTCCCCTTTTGGTGAACTTGCTCTTGTCTTATGGTCAAGAGGTATGTAAAGGCCATTAGGAAGTTCTATTGCTTCGTCAAGATGGCCCCAAACATAATAATTAGGAAAACTTTCTATGTCATAATAATATGTTTTTTGAAGATTTGTAATTAATTTACCTTCAATTTTTTCTTTTAAAAATGGTGGTAATTCATCTCTCTGTCTATAATACTCAAAATATTCTTTAATTAATAAATCTATTCCTGTTGCAATTGATGGCATTGGTCCTCTTGGTCTTTTAATATTATATTTAACTTGTAAGTAAAAACATCTTTTGCATTCTCTAAAAATATTTAAATTATGTGCAGAAAGTCCTATCCCATTTCTTTTTCTTTTTTCCATTTTTAAAATTTTATTAATGAAAAAATATTATACTCTTTCAGTTTTTCCCTTCCTTTAAGTTCTTCAAGTTCAACTAAAAACAATATTTTTTTAACAATCCCTCCACATTTTTCTATAAGTTTACAAGAAGCAAAAGCAGTCCCGCCTGTTGCAAGTAAATCATCAACAAGAACAACTTTTTCCCCTTTTTCTATAGCATCTTCATGAATTTCAATTGTATCTGTTCCATATTCAAGGTCATAATCAATTTTTACCTTTTTCCATGGAAGTTTTCCTGATTTTCTAATTGGAACAAAACCAACCCCAAGCAAATAAGCCAAAGATGCTCCAAATATAAAACCTCTTGATTCAATTGCAACAACTTTTGTTATATTCTTTGGTGTCTCTTTTTTAAAAATATTTATAACTTCTCTAAAGGCCTCCCCATTTTGAAGAATAGGTGTAATATCTCTAAACAGAATACCTTTTTTGGGAAAATCGGGGATTGTTCTAATTAAACTTTTGAAATCAGCCATTTTTAATCTCCTCTTTAATTTTCTTCCATTCTTCTTTTAATTTTTTAAGTGCTAACTTTTTTACCTGATGTATTCTCTGTCTTGAAACACCAAATTTTTTAGCAATCTCTTTATAACTATATTGTATACCATTTTCAATCCCATAATGCAATTTCA
>CAZCUO010000028.1:0-7934 GCA_964502135.1 uncultured bacterium | reverse complement strand
AAAATCCGTTAATTTAAAAACTTCCTTAGGTGGGACCTCTTTTAAAAATGTTAAAAAGGAGATGGAAAAATGGAAGAAAAATTTAGAGAAATTTTCTCTCCATATTTTGAATTTAAAAAAGGAATATTCCATATTGAAGATGTAAATTTTGAAGAAATTGTAAAAAAATTTGGTACCCCTGTCTATGTTTATAGTTATAATTTCTTGATCAATCAGATAAACAAAATAAAAAAAGCATTTTCAAAAATTAATACAAAAATATGCTTTTCTGTAAAGTCAAATTCAAATTTGTCAATATTAAAAATAATGAAAAAAAATGGACTTGGTGCAGATGTTGTTTCTGAGGGTGAATTAAAAAAATGCTTAATGGCTGGTTTCTCTCCTTCTGATATAGTTTTTGCGGGTGTTGGAAAAAAAGAGGAAGAAATTGAATTTGCAATTAAAAAAAATATATTCTGCTTTAATGTTGAAAATGAAGAAGAATTAAATATTATTGAAAAATTTGGAGAAAAATATAAGAAAAAAATCAATGTTAACTTAAGGTTAAATCTTAATATTGATATTGATACTCACCATTATATTAAAACATCAAAAAGTGAAAACAAATTTGGTATTGATATAGAAGATGCAGAGAAAATTATTAATATGAAGTTTAATTTTGTAAATATAAAAGGTATCCATTTTCACCTTGGTTCCCAAATAAAAGATGTTGCTCCATATTTAAAAGGCATTGAAATAGTAAAGGATTTTTGCAAAAAAAACGATTTTTCACCTGAAATAATTGATATAGGTGGAGGTTTTGGGATACCTTATACTTATGAGGATAAAATAACACCAATTGAAGAATTTGGCGAAAAAATTATAGAGGCACTTAAAGATTTCAAATTTAAATTATTGATAATTGAACCAGGAAGATTTATAGTTGGAAATAGCGGAGTATTAATTTCAAAAATTTTATATATTAAGAAGAAAAAAACGAAAAACTTTATAATAGTTGATGCAGCAATGAATGACCTTATTAGACCATCTCTTTATGGAAGTTATCATTTAATATATCCTGCGAATTTTAAAAACAATGAAAAACTAAAATTTGATATAGTTGGACCAATCTGTGAAACAGGCGATTATCTTGGAAAAGATAGAGAATTTCCAAAAAATATTAAAAGAGGAGAATATATAGTAATTATGAGTGCAGGGGCTTATGGATTTTCAATGTCTTCAAACTATAATACAAGATTAAGGGCTCCTGAGATTCTTGTTAATAAAAATAAAATCCAACTAATAAGAAAGAGGGAAAGATATTCTAATATATTTAATTTAGAGAAAATTTAGGAAATTTCAAGGAAGTATAAATTTTACCATTTTTATCTATAATTAAACATTCAACATTTTGCAATTTATTTACAATTTCTAATCCCTTTTCAATTCCAAGAACAAAAATGCCTGTTGCAAATCCATCAGCAATAGTGCAGTTTGGAGCAATAACAGTGACACTTACAATATCTTTGCCTGCAGGAAGTCCTGTCTTTGGGTTAATTATATGGCCTATCTTTTTATTCTTAATATCTATATATCTTTTATAATTTCCACTTGTCGCTATACCTTTATCTTTAATTCCAAAAATTCCAATTATTTTATTTTCTTCAAAAGGGTTTTCAATTCCTATTTTCCAGTTTTTCCCATTTTCATTCAAACCCCAGCAATAAATATCACCACCTCCATTAATAATCCCATTTTTTATACCATTTGATTTTAAATATTGAAAAACTTTATCAACAATATAACCTTTTGCAATTCCCCCAAGGTCTATTTCCATTCCATCTGGTATAGTTATTAAATTATCTCTGATTTTTATTTTTTTCCATCCAACTTTTCTTAAAATTTCCTCTATTTCTCTTTTTGTGGGAATCTTATTTTCTTTACTTTTTTCTTTATAAAGGTTAATGATTGGTTTACAGGTTATATCAAAGGCACCATCTGTAATTTCAGAAATATAAATTGCATTTTTTATAATTTCAAGTAAATCAGCAGAAACTTTCAATTTTTTGTATTTATTAAGTTTTGAAACTTCACTTTCTTCTTTAAATATACTAAATTTATCCTCAAGATTTTTTATAAGTTCAAAAGCAGAATTTAAAATTTTATCACTATTTTTTATTTTCTCAATTTTTATTTGAACCACTGTGCCAAGTAAAAAATCCGTCTTTTCAACAAAATTATTAAAAGAAAATACATAAACAAATGAGAAAAAAATGAACAAAAAAATTTTTCTTGACATTTTTACCCTTTCTGGAAAAATATTATATCACAAAAAAATGAAAAATAATTACTCTATTGTTTTCCGCTTAAGGTGAATGACAAATAAAATAAAAGGAAAATATGGAAAAAAGAACCAAATGAAAAAATGATTTACTATACCCTTAAAAAGGAGGGAAAATATGAAGAAAATTATGATTTTAAGTGGAGGAGAGTTTCATCCATATAATCAATTTGTTAATATTTTAAAAGAAAATGTAAAAAATTATGGAATTGAAATTTGGCAAGAAAAAAATGTTTTCGCAACTGGGAAAATCTTTAATTATGATGGAATTTTACTCTATACTGATACAAAAAACTTTCTCAAACTTGAAGAAAAAGAAGAGATAAATCTTATGAAATATATAGAAAATGGTGGAGGAATATTCCTTTTGCATTCTTCAATTGTTTGTTTTGGGAAAAATGAAAAAATTCAAAGAATTTTTGGAGCAAGATTTGTTTCACACTCGCCTGTATTTGAGTTTGAATTAAAATCAAACAATTCCCATTACATAAATAGAAGGATACCATCAAATATAATTGAAGATGAATTTTATTTTATTGATATTTTAGATGATTTAACTGTTATTTTTCAAGGATATTGGCAGGGTAAATTATTTCCGCTTGGTTATATAAAAAATTATGGAAATGGGAGGGTATTTTATTTCTCGCCAGGACATAATTTAAAAACACTTGTAAACAAAGATATCTTTAAAATTATAAAAAGAGGGATTGACTGGATAACAAAAAGTGAAATAGAGGAAAAAGAAATAAAATGTGGAATAATAGGTTATGGCGCTGCTTTTAATATGGGAAAACATCATGCTGACTTAATTAATTCAACTTATGGAATGAAGACAATTGCTTTTTATGATATAAATAAAGAAAGAGTAGAACAAGCAAAAATGGATTTTCCTGAAAGCAGGGTATATACTGATTTAAATAAATTTTTAGATGACAAAGAAATTGACCTTGTAGTTGTAGTAACTCCCCATAATACACACAAGGACATTGCAATAAAATCTTTAAGTGCAGGAAAAAATGTGGTTGTGGAAAAGCCGATGTGTATAAAATTAAAAGAAGCAGATGAAATGATAGAAAAAGCAACTAAAAAAAATTTAATGTTGAATGTTTTTCATAATAGAAGATGGGATGGTGATTTTCTTGCAATTGAAAAAATAATAAAAGAAGGAGAAATAGGCAAAATTTTTAATGTTGAAATTTTTATGGGTGGATATGGAATGCCAAAAGAATGGTGGAGAAGTGAAAAAGAAATATCGGGTGGAATATTATACGACTGGGGATCTCATTTCCTTTACTGGCTTCTATTACTCATCCCTTCAAAAGTGAAAAATATTTATGGGATTATTCAGAAAAGAAAATGGTTTAATTTTTCCAATGAAGATGAAGTCAAAAGTATTATAACTTTTGAAAATGGAGAAGTTGCAGATATCCAATCATCCTCAATTGCTTCTATTCCTAAACCAAAATGGAGAATTTTAGGAGAAAAAGGTGGTATAATCCAAACTGATACAATCAAAATGTTCAAATATGAAAATAATGGAATGACTGAAAAAATAATTCCTCCTTTAAGAACAGAATATTTTAGATTTTATAATAACATTGCTGATCATTTAATATTTAAAGAAAAATTAGAAATTGATATTTTGAAAGCGAGAAATGTGATTGGAATTATAGATAAAACTATTGAATCTGCAGAAAAAGGAAAATTAATAGAATTTAATCCTTTATAACTTTTTCAAGAACCCTTTCAAGTAATGTTTCTTCGTCAGGAATATTTTTAATATCAAATTTAACATTTCTGAAAGCATCAATAAATACCCTAATTAAAGTGTTTTTTGTAATCCTTTCTTTTCTATATTGGGGTTCTCTATTTTTATGTATTTCTCTTATAAGTTTCTCAAGAAATTCAAGTTGGTCTTCTCTTAACAATGAGGTCAAACGAACTTCAAATGTCTTATATTTGGGTATTTTCTCACTTTTTTCTTCCAAAACTTCTTCTTTTTCCTCTTTTTCTTCTTCAATTATTGTTGAATTTATCCAACTCAATGGATCTTTTCCAAGTCCTCTCTTTTTCATTTTTTACTCTCCTGTTTTATTACTTCTTTAGCAAGTGCCAGATAATCTTCTGCTCCATAACTATTTTCATCAAAATCTCCAATTGCTTTCCCATAACTTGGGGCTTCTGCAAGACGCACATTTTCTCTTATTCTTGTTTTAAATACCTTATCTTTAAAATATTCCTCAACTTTTCTCTCCACATCCCTACATATATTTTTTCTTTTATCATACATGGTTATTATAATCCCTGAAATTTCAAGTTCTGGATTTATCCTTTCTTTCACGATTTTAATTGTCTGAAACAATTTTGTTAAACCTTCAAGGGCAAAAAATTCTGCTTGTATTGGAATAAAAACTTCTTTTGCAGTTGTTAAAGCATTTAAAGTAAGTAATCCCAAAGAAGGTGGACAATCCATAATGATATAATCATATCTAACTTTATTTTTTTCAAGTATTTTTTTTAAAATTATTTCCCTCCCAACTTCATTAACAAGTTCTAATTCTGCACTTGCAAGATCAATTTTAGAAGGAATTAAGTATAAATTTTTATAATTTGTTTCTTTCAAGACTTCTTTTAAATCTGTCTGATTTAATAGAAGATTGTAAAGTGACTTTTTAATTGAAGGGGGTTCAAATCCAAGATGAATAGTTGTATGTGCCTGAGGGTCAAGGTCTATAAGAAGAACGGTTTTACCAAATTTTGCAAGATAATAACCTAAATTTACTACTGTTGTTGTTTTTCCAGATCCTCCTTTCTGATTTATGACTGCTATTTTCCTCATTTTTAACTTCCTAAGTTCATAATTTATTTTAAAAGAAATAAAATTAAATGTCAAAATTTTGTATAAAAGAGAAAAACGGGTTATAATTTTATGTATAATTATGGAAATAAAGGGAACAACAAAAATAACTGGTATATTTGGATATCCTGTAAAACATTCATTATCTCCGGTATTCCAAAATTCAGCATTTGAATATCTTGGACTTGATTATATTTATATTCCATTTGAAATAAAACCAAAAGATTTAAAATTTGCTACAAAATCAATAAAAATCTTTAGTATAGTCGGTGTAAATGTTACAATTCCTCATAAAAAGGAGATTATAAAGTATATTGATGAACTTGATACAACTTCTGAAATTTTAGGCGTTGTTAATACAATTCATAATATTGATGGGAAATTAAAAGGTTACACAACTGACGGTGATGGTTTTATAAAATCACTTAAAGAAGAAGGTAATTTTAATCCTAAAAATAAAAATATATTTATCCTTGGAGCAGGGGGGTCTTCTTATGCAATATGTGGTGCGTTAATTAAAGAAAAAGTTAATTATATTTTTATTTCAAATAGAACTTATGAGAATGCCTTAAAACTCAAGAAACATCTTAATAAAAAATTAAATTTCAAAAATGTTGAAATAATCCCATTTGAAAAAAGAAATGAAAAAAATATTTGGAAAAATATTGACATAATTATAAATACCACATCTGTTGGAATGAAAGAAAATGACCCTTTATTAATAGAAAAAAGTAATATTGAAAAGGTGAAATTTGTTTATGATATCGTATATAACAGAAAAACTGAATTGTTAAAAGTAGCAGAAGAATTAAAAATCCCAAATCTTGATGGTTTGTCAATGCTTATTTACCAAGGAGCCATATCATTTGAAATATGGACAGGGAAAAAAGCGCCTATTGAAATAATGAAAAAATCTCTATATGAAAAGATTAAAAGTAATGGATGAAATCAAAGAAAAGTTTATAGAATTGGCTGGAAATATAGGAGAAAGTCTTGGATTAAATAGAACCACTTGTCAGATTTATGCCTTATTATATATAAACTCTTCCCCTCTTTCGCCATCTCAAATAACAAAAGAACTTGGAATAAGCAAGGCAAATGTAAGCATAAACTTAAAAAAACTTGAAGAATGGAACGCTCTGAAAAAGGTGTGGAAAAAAGGATATACAAGACCACTCTATAAAGCTAATGAAGATATAGAAGAAATAATTTATAATAAACTTCAAGTAGGTATAGGGAAAAGGATAAATGAAATAAGAAGATATATTGATGAAATAAAAAATAAGATAGAAAAAAAGAGAAAGAAAAAAAGTGAAATAGAAAAAAAAATTAAAGAGATTGAAAAATTGACAAATAAACTTGAATTCTTTATAAAAAATCTTGATTATTTAAAAAATAAAAGAATTTAAGGAAAAATATTATGAAAAATAAATTTGTCTTCCAAGAAGAAGATATTGAAAAATACAGAGAGAGAATATTTAAGTCAAAGGAAAAATGTAGAAAAAATTTTTCAAAACTCCCATTTGACGAAAAAATTTAAAATATCTTTTGAACTTTCTGAAATAAGTAAATATTTGAAAAATTTCAAAAGGGTAGATTAATTTATACCCATTCAAAACTCTGAATAACTATTACATTTTCTTTTTCTGCTTTTTCAATAAATTTTCTTGGTGCAAAATGTGTAACAAGAATTTTGATAACTTCTATATCACCATATTCTTCTTTAACTATTTTTGTTTTTTCCTCAAGTTCTTTAAATACATTTTCTTCCTTTTTTAATCTTCTTTCATCAATCCTTAATTTTGCTTCTCCAACAATATAAATTTTTTTCCCATTCATTTTTGCTTTTCCAAATATATTTATCTCTTTATTTTTAATTTCTGCCCTTACAAATTTTTCTTCAATTTCAATATTATATTTTTCTTTTAAAATTTTGGGTAAATATCTAAATGCTTCATTTTCAAATGCATAACTCATGGTTCTTGTAAATCCACCAAATTCTTCTCTTAACTCAACAAGTCCCTTAGTAAGTTTTTCTATTTGTATTTCAGTTCTTTTTTGTGCTTCTGCCAATTCACTTACTGCTACTTCTAATCTACTTATCCTTTCCTCACTTTTCTTCTGTGCTTCCACTAATTCTTCTACTCTCTGTTCAGTTCTCTTTTGTGCCTCCGCTAATTCACTTACTACTACTTCTAACCTACTTATCCTTTCCTCACTTTTCTTCTGTGCTTCCACTAATTCTTCTACTCTCTGTTCAGTTCTCTTTTGTGCTTCCGCTAACTCTTCTACCCTCTGTTCCGTCCTCTTCTGTGCCTCTGCTAACTCTTCTACCCTCTCTTCTGTCCTCTTCTGTGCTTCTGCTAACTCTTCTACCCTTTGTTCTGTCCTCTTCTGTGCATTAGTCAGTTCCAAAATTGCATTTTTTATTTCTTGAAATTCCTCTTTAGTAACTGTGTTAACTACTTCTTTATAAATTAAACCAAAAATATCCGCAATTTTTCTTGCTCCCGCTTCTCCTATAGTTTCTTTAAGTTCTTCATATATCTTTAATGTATCAATCATTTCTACCCCTTTTTAAAATATTATACCTTCATGTAGTTTAAAATTCAAATATTATTATAAAATCTTTTTTAAAAACTTGACAAAATTGTTTAATTTGTTTAAAATAAATTAAACAAAATGGTGAAAGAAAAAATAATAAGGAATACGCTTTATAACATTTTAAGTTATGGTTATGCAGCAATTATTGGGTTT
>CAZCUO010000027.1:0-41924 GCA_964502135.1 uncultured bacterium | reverse complement strand
TTTTTGATGTTGAATATTGTCTTATAAATTCTCATGGTTTTGGAGGTAGTAATTCTTCTGTTGTTGTAAAAAAATATGAGAATAAATAATCTTGCAATTTCTTTTTTTATAGTAGGGATACTAAATATTGCTCTTGGAATTCTTGTTTTTTTAAAAGGAAAAAGGAAACTTACAAATAGAATATATTCATTTTTTTCTTTTCTTCTTGCCTTTTGGTCATTTATATCTTTCTTTATTGCTTTATCTCAAGATATTAACAAAGCACTTTTCCTTATTCGTGTTGTTTTTTCATACGCTTCTTTTATTCCTTCAACATTTTATTTATTCGCTATTTGTATAGGAGAACAATATATTCCAAAGAAAGAATTGAGAAAATTAATTCTTTTTTATATTTTAAGTCTTTGTAATGTTTTTATCTCCTTTTCTCCTAATTTTATTGTTGAAGGTTATATGGGAACCGCGGGAAATATAAAAACAGGACCAATTATAAAATACGGAAAACCTGAAATTTCTGTTTATACAATTAACATTCTATTTATTTTATTTGTAGGTCTTTATCATCTTTATAAAAAGAAAAAGGAAAAATCAGGTATTACTGCTATTGAAATTCATTATGTTTTTATCGCTGTTTTATTTGGTGCAATTTATAATGTTTCCCTTGCCCTTTTACCTCTTATATTTACAGAATTTACACTTACAGATAGATTAGGTCCTTTTGCTTCTGTAATAATTTCAGCGATAATAATTTATGGAATAGCAAAATATAAAATAATGGATGTTGTTTTTGTTTATCAAGTAATTTTCCTTTATTTACTTTTATCATTATCCCTTTTTATTATTTATTATCTTTCAATTCATATCCTTAATGGTGCCGCTTCCTTTTTAGGGTTTTCCTTAGGAAACTGGTCAATTATCTTAAGTTGTTTTTTTGTTGCAATGTTTTTTGTTCCAATAAGAGAAAAATTAAGAAGATTTTTGAAAGTAAGAATGTTGAAATATGATATTGAAATTTTAACTCAGAAAATTTTTGAGATATTATTTTCTTTTTCAGGTCCAAAAGAAATCTTTGAGAATTTAATGGATACTCTTTCTTACTATCTTAATGTTCCTAAAGAAATGTTATTTTTATTTAAAGAGAAAAATGATTTTCCATTTGAAGATGAAGACCTTCCAGAAAATGTAAATGTTATATTTGATAAAAATTCTATATTTTTTGATGTATTAAGAAAACCAAAAATACTTATTAGAGAAGAAGAAAAAAGAGTTGAAATGATATACCCAGAGAAAAAGAAAATCGTTGAAGAATTTGAGAAAATTGGTTATGAAGTTGCTGTAGGTATTGAAGAGAAAGAGGAGATTAAAGGAGTTATATTTCTCAAACAAAAATTTGATAAAAGTGTTTTTTCATATAGAGATCAGTTAATTCTTGTAAATCTTGGTTATCAGATTGGGATTGCAATTGAAAATATTAAATTGTATCACCAAATTTCAGAAATTAATACCTATATAAGAAGTTTACTTGATAATTCTCCTTTTGGTGTTATCAGTTTTGATAAAAATGGGAAAATAACGATATTTAATTCACAGATGGAGAGAATTTTTAATAAAAAAGAAGAAGACCTTCTCGGGAGGGATTTTTATGAAGTTTTACCATTTGAAATAATAAATGATTTTAAAAATAAACTTTATGGATTGGATAATACGATAACAGAAAAAGAATTACAACTTAAAATTGATGGGAAAAATGTTATACTTTATACATTGGTTGTTCCTATTTTTGAAAATGGGAAACTTCTTGGAGTTCAAGTTATTTTTTCAGATATAACAAAAGTGAAGCAACTTGAGGAGGAAATAAAAAGAAAAGAAAAACTTGCAGCACTTGGAGTTATGGCAGCAGGGCTTGCTCATCAGATAAAAAATCCTTTAACTGCTTTAAAAACATTTGCTCAACTTTTGCCAACAAGATTTAATGACCCTGAATTTAGAAAAGTTTATTCAAAACTTATTTATGATGAAATAAATAGAATTAATAACCTTGTAGAGCAAATTTTACTTTTTTCAAGGCCTCAGATACAAAAACTTGAAGAGGTTAATATTGTAGATATTATAAAATCAACTATTAATCTTGTTTCTTATCAGTTTATAGATAAAAAAGTGGAAATTAAAACAGATTTACCTGAAAAAGATGTTATAATAATCGGTGATAGAGAAAAGTTGAAACAGGTATTTATAAATTTATTAGTTAATAGTTTTGAGGCAATTAATAGGAATTATGGGAAAATTGAAGTGAAATTGAAAGAGGATGAAGAAAAAATAGAGGTTTTGATAATTGATAATGGGTGTGGTATTAAAAAGGAGATTATGAGTAAAATTTTTGATCCATTTTTTACAACAAAAAATAAAGGAACAGGGTTGGGACTTTCAATTGTTTTAAGTATAGTTGAAGAACATAAAGGGAAGATAAGGGTTGAAAGTGAAGAGGGTGAATGGACAAAGGTTTTTGTTGAATTACCTAAAAAGGGTTTTTAAATGAAATATTTAATGGTAATAACTGATGATGAGGGGATTATTTATACAATAAAGATTATTTTAAAAGATTATTTTATTGAAAAGATTAATCCCAAAGAAGCGATTATTAAGATAAGGGAAAGGAAACCATTTTTAGTAATTATTGATACTTTTTTACCTGAAATAGATGTATGTGAACTGATAGATAAAATAATTGAAGAAAATAAAGAAATACTTATTGTTCCATTAATATCATTTTATGACAAAACAGCAAGAGAAATACTACAAAAAGATATATTTTATGTGATTGAAAAACAGTTTCTTTATGAAAAAATTAGACATGTTATAGAAAGGGCAGAAAAATGGATGAATTTTATTTATAAAAATGAAAAAATAATAAAGCAAAAAGAAGGAGAATTTGTAATAGAAAAGGAAGATAAAAAAAATAATTTTTTCCAAAATATTTTTCAAGAGATTGCAGAAAATTTTTCAGATATCAATAAAATTTGTTATGAAATTTTAAAAGTTTTAAGAAAATTTTTTCATTTTGGTTCAATGGCTATATTATTAAATGAAAAAGGAATTTTTAAAGTTTATGCTTCTTTTGGATTAGATGAAAATATCTTAAAAGAAATAAAAATTGATTTTGAGAGTCCTGTTATAAAATGGTTCCTGAAAGAGAATAAAATTTTAAATTTAAAAGAAAAAAATGTTGAATTTGAATTGAGAAATTTTGCCTCTATATTTAATTCGTCAATTATAATTCCCTTAAAAACATTCTCAGGTAAATTTATTGGCTTGATTATGATTGGTGAAAAAGTTATAAATGATGAAATTAAAGATGAAGAAATTTCAACACTTTCTCTTCTTTCTGATTATCTTGCAATTGTTTTTGATAATTTCTTTCTTTATAATGAAATAAAATGGCAAAAGGAATATCAGGAAACCATTTTTAAGAATTTATCAGCAGGAATTATAGGAGTTGATAAGGAAGGGAGAATAAATATTTTAAATGAATATGGAGAAAAAATATTGAAAGTTAAATATAATGATGTAAAAGGAGAAAAAATAGAAAAAGTAGGTTCACAGTTTGCGGATTTTATTAGAAGAGTTATTATTTTTGGTGAAACAGTTTCAAGAAAAGAATTTGAGTTTATTCCAACAAAAGCAATTCTTGGTATAAGCACAAATGTTATTAAAAATGAAAAGGGAGATATTATAGGTGCTGTTGGAATTTTTCAGGATTTAACATATATAAAAGAGATAGAAAAAAAGGAAAAGGAAATAGAAAGAGATAAATACTGGGGGAATATTGCATCAAAATTATCTCATGAACTTAAAAATCCCCTTGTTGCAATAAATACATTTGCACAAATGCTCCCTAAAATGTATGAAGATGAAGAATTTAGAACAAAATTTTCCAATATTGTCTTTCAAGAAATTAAAAAGATTAACGAAATTATTGATAGAATTAATAAAATTGCCGATACGATAGAGTTGAAAAAAGATTTTGTAGACCTTAATGAATTTTTAAATAAAATTTTAAAAGAGAAAGAAATTTTTAAAAAATATGAAATAGCTCCTAAAGTGAATGTAGAAATTGATTTTGTAAGGATGCGAGAGGCAATTAATTATATTTTTGAATTTGTTAAAGAAGATATTTTGGGAAATGGGAATGTTTATTTAGATATAGTTAAGAAAGAAGATTTTGTAAATATAATTATAAGTGAAAATGGTAAAAATATAAGAATTGAAAAAAAAGAGGATATTTTTATGCCATTTAATCCTAATTTAAGAACACCCTTTTCAATCGGACTTATTCTTGCAAAAAAAATCATTGAATCTCATAATGGTAAAATTGAATTTGAAATTACGCCAGAAGAAAAGATGTTTATTATAAGTTTACCATTAAAATGAACAAAATACTTGTTGTTGATGACGAAATTGGAGTAAGGGAATCTTTGAGGTTTGCTCTTAAAGATAAATATAAAGTTATTCTTGCTGGTTCTGGAAAAGAATGTATTTCTCAACTTGAAAAAGAAAATCCAGATTTAATAATACTTGACATTATTCTTCCTGATATTGATGGTATAACACTTTTAAAAGAAATAAGAAGAAAATATCAAGAAATACCTGTTATCATGCTAACTGCTGTTTCACAGGTAAAAACAGCTGTTGAAGCAATGAAGTCAGGAGCAGTTGATTATATTACAAAACCATTTGATGTAGAAGAAATTATACTTATAATTGAAAAAATTCTAAAAACAAAAAATTTGCTTTCATATATAGAAATTTTAAAAGAAGAAATAAACAAAGAATATCCAGTAGAAAAAATTATTTATGTAAGTGAGATAATGAAAAAAATAATTGAAATTGCAAAAAAGGTTGCATTTTCTGATTCGCCTGTTTTGATAACTGGGCCTACAGGTGTTGGAAAAGAGTTAATTGCAAGATATATTCATGAGAAAAGTCCGAGAAAAGAACTGCCATTTGTTCCAATTCACTGTGCTGCAATCCCAGAAACATTATTTGAGAGTGAATTATTTGGTTATGAAAAAGGTGCCTTTACAAATGCATTTAAAAGTAAAAAAGGGAAAATTGAAATAGCAGGTTCAGGAACAATTTTTCTTGATGAAATTGGTGAAATCCCTTTAAATATACAAGTTAAACTTTTGAGATTTATTGAGGAAAAGAAATTTTCACGTCTTGGAAGTAATGAAATAATAGAGAGTGATGCAAGAATAATTTCAGCAACTTCAAAAAATATTGAAGAAGAAGTTAAAAAAGGGAATTTTAGAGAAGACCTTTATTATAGATTAAGTGTTGTTCCTATAAAAATACCTTCATTGAAAGAAAGGAAAGATGATATTATTCCTTTGTTGGAATATTATATTGATTTTTACAGTAAAAAATATCGCACAAAAATAAAGAAAATTTCCGAAAAAGCAAAAGAAGTGTTTCTTAATTATGAATGGCCTGGTAATATTAGAGAACTAAAAAATGTTATTGAAAGAATTTTTGTTTTAAATCCTCAAAGTGATATAATAAATATAGAGGATTTACCAGAGGAATTTAAGAAAAAAAAGAAAGAATTTATTTCTTTAAAGGATGAAGTTGAAAATTTTGAAAAAAATTTGATTAAAAAAGCACTTGAAGAGAATAATTATAATCAAACAAAAACAGCTGAGTTTTTAAGAACAACGAGAAGAATTTTAAGATATAAAATTGAAAAATATGGACTTTTGAAAAATGGAAAAAATTTTAATAATTGATGATGAAATAGAAATTGTAAATCTTGTCAAAGATATTCTATATTCATTTGGATATGAAATTGATTATTCTCCAACAGGAAAAGAAGGACTTGAAAAGATAAAGAAGAGTGAATTTAGTATAGTTCTTCTTGATCTCTTTCTTTCAGATATAGATGGGTTTGAAGTTTTAAAAAAAATTAAGGAAGTAAAAGAAAATTTACCTGTTATTATTTTTACTGGATTTGGTACAACTGAAAATATAGTAAAAGCGATTAAACTTGGAGCAGATGATTTTATTGAAAAGCCCTTTAATATTGAAAGATTTGTTGATATTATTCAGAAAGTTATAAAAATTAGAAAACTTGAAAAAGAAATATCAAAACTAAAACTGGTTGAATCACTTCTTGAACTTAACAGAACAATAGTTTCACTTTCTTCATTAGATATAATGCTTGAAAAAATAATACAGATTTCAGAAAATCTTTTTACTCCCAAAAGAATAGGTATATATCTTATTGATGAATACGGAAGGAATTTTGTTTTAAGGAAACAGAGGATTGAAGACATTAAATTTAAAGTAAGAACTGTTTATGATAATTCAGAATTTTTAGATTTTTTTAAAGAAAGTAATATTAATTTTTTAGATGAAAAAACATTTTTTGAAGTTTTGCTTGCAATAAAAGGCAAAGAAAGAAATATTGGAATTTTGAGTCTATTTTTTGAGAAAAATCGGATTTTAAAGGAAGAAGAGTTAAAATTTCTTGAATCATTTTCAATTCAAATTGGGATTGGAATTGAAAATGCAATGTTATTTGAGGAAGTCCAAAATTCTTATGTCAATGCAATAAAATCCCTAATTAATACTCTTGAAGCAAGGGATAAATACACAAAAGGTCATTCAGAAGAAGTTGTATATTATTCAATTTTAATAGGTAAAAGACTTGGATTTAATGATGAACAAATTAAAATTTTAGAAAACGCTGCTTATTTGCATGATCTTGGTAAAGTTGGTATTAAAGATCAAATTCTTTTGAAACCTGGAAGATTAAAAGAAGATGAATTTGAAATTATAAAAAAACATCCTCTTATAACATTTAAAATTATTGAACCATTAAAGTTAAAGAGAGAGGAAATAGAAGCATGCCTTTTTCATCATGAAAAAATTGATGGTTCTGGATATCCTTATGGACTTAATGGGGAAAAAATTCCTATTTATGCTAAAATAATTGCTGTTGCCGATGCTTACAGTGCTATGACATCTGAAAGGCCTTACAGAGAGAAAATGAGTAAAGAAGAAGCAATACAAGAATTAATGAGATATTCTGGAATACATTTTGACCCAGATATAGTTAATATTTTTATTGAAATATTAAATTCAGAGGAGGTTAAAAATGATAAAGGAAATTGAAGTAGGTAAAGTAATTCATTTTTATACAAAAATAAAAGTTGCTGCTATTAAAATTTTAAATAATGAATTGAGAGTTGGTGATAAAATTCATATCAAAGGGCATACAACTGATTTTAATCAGGTTGTTGAATCTATGCAGAAAGAACATCAACAAATAGAAGTTGCTATGCCTGGTGAAGAAATAGGAATAAAAGTTTCAGATTATGTTAGAGAAGGGGATATAGTTTATAAAGTAATAGAAGAATAAAAATAGGAGATAAAAATGGTTAAGTTTTTAAATTTCTTCTCAAGTGACCTTGGGATTGATCTTGGAACTGCAAATACTTGTGTTTATGTTAGAGGTAAAGGTGTAGTTCTTATGGAGCCATCAATAGTTGCTATAAATATTGAAACAAAAAAAATTGTTGCAGTTGGTGAAGAGGCAAAAAGAATGCTTGGAAAAACACCTTCAAATATTATAGCAATGAAACCAATGAAAGACGGAGTAATTGCAGATTTTGAAGCATGTGAATCAATGTTAAGATATTTTATAGCAAAAGTTAAAACACAAAAACATAGATTTGTTTTACCTCCAAGAATTGTTATTGCAGTTCCTTCTGGAATTACAAATGTTGAAAGGCGAGCTGTTAAGGAGACAGCACTAAAAGCAGGTGCAAGAATGGTAAAATTAGTGGAAGAACCAATGGCAGCAGCAATTGGAGTTGGGCTTCCTGTGGAGGAGCCTTGTGGAAGTTTTATTCTTGATATAGGTGGAGGGACCACAGAAATGGCTGTAATTTCTTTGGGTGGGATTGTGATAACAAAAAGTTTGAGGGTTGCTGGTAATGAATTTGATGAGGCAATTATTGAATATTTAAAAAAGAAATACAATCTTTTAATAGGTGAAAGAACAGCAGAAGAAATAAAAATCAATATTGGTTCTGCATATCCTCTTGAAGAAGAATTATATATGGACGTTCATGGAAGGAGTTTAGTTGAAGGATTACCGAAAGTTGTTAGAATAAATTCTGCTGAAATAAGAGAAGCATTAAAAGATACATTAAATATAATTGTCAATGCAGTAAGAGATATTCTTGAAGAGACCCCTCCTGAATTATCAAGTGATTTAATAAAGAACGGGCTTGTTATTACAGGAGGGGGTGCTCTTTTAAGAGGAATAGATAAACTTATATCAAGTGAAACTAAACTTCCTGTAAAAATAGCAGAAGACCCTTTAACTGCAGTTGTTAGAGGCACAGGCATTATGCTTGAGGAAGAAAAATATTTTAAACAAATCCCTCAGGAATAGAAATGTTATGGCGTTTTAGGAAAGAGTTAATTTTTTTAATTTTATTATTTTTTTCTTTTATAATTGAGAAACGCACTTTAAATATTAGAAAAAATAAATCACTACCACCAATTAAAAACCAGTATTTTTTTAACTATGATGAAATTATTGAGGAAAACAAAAGGTTAAGAGAAATACTAAATTTAAAAGAAAAAAAAATAATATCACAATTTAATGTTGCAGAAGTTATTGGTATATCTCCCTATATTTTCCCAGGCGAAATAATAATTAATAAGGGGATAAAAGATGGAATAAAAAAAAATATGATAGCAGTTACGAAAGATTTGTTTCTTATTGGTAAAGTTGAAGAAATTATGGATAACTATTCCAAAATCATTTCAATTTTTAATAAAAAAACAAGAATTAGTGTAATAGTTAGTTCAACAAAAGAAATTGGAATAATTGAAGGTGGTTATGCTCCTTTTGTTTTGTTAAAATATATACCATATGATAGTAAAATTAAAATAGGAGATGATATTTATACCTCTGGCTTTAGTGAATATTATTTCTATGGAATTAAAATAGGAAAAGTATATAAAATTGAGAGAAATAGAGATTCTCTTTTTCTTAAAATATGGGTTAAACCATATGTATCATCTTTGGGTTTTAAGGAGGTAATAATCTGTGAATAGGAAAATTTTTATTTTTTTAGAAGAAATTTTGGTGGTATCAATTTTTCAGTATATCCTTTACAATTTTTTAAATTTTAAGATAATTCCCTCCTTTTTTTTAATCTATCTTTTGTTACTCTCCTTTGAAGGTGCTCCAGAACTATCTTTGTTTTTAAGTTTTTTCTTAGGTATTCTTAATGATTTTTTCTCAAAAGGGGTTTTAGGGATTTCTTCTATAAGATATCTTTTAATTGTTTATTTTTCCTCATTTTTTGTGGTAAAATCAATTAAAGAAAAAAGTATTTTTATATTTATTTTTAGTTTTTTATATTTTGTTTTCTCTAATTTAGAAAAAAAAGTAGAATTTATTTGGAGTGGTAAAATTTTATTAAAATATGCAATTTTGTTTTCATTTTATAACTTTTTGATAACAATTATTATCGCAACATTTGCAAAAGAGATTAAAAAAAGATGGGAAGAGAAATATTTTTAAGGAAATTTGTAATTTTTTTCATTTATGTAATTATATTGAGATGCTTTTACCTTCAAATTATCAAGTATCCATATTATTATCAACTATCTATTAAAAACTGCATAAGAACTATAGAGACAGGTATACCAAGAGGGGTTATTTATGATAGAAATGGAAGGGTTCTTGCAAAAGATGCTCCTTCTGCAAATCTTGTTTTTGTTCCCTATGATTTAAAAAATATTGAAAAAGTTGTAGAAATTCTTTCAAGCATTTGTGACCTTGATAAAGAATATTTAATTAAAAAATTAACCAAAAAATATATTAATCCTTTTGATAGAATTATTTTAAAAAGAGATTTAAGCAGTAAGGAAATCTCATTGATTGAAGAAAATTTAAATGATTTACCAGGTGTGTTTGTTCAAGAAAGTATAAAAAGGGTATATCTATTTGGGAAAAAAACCGCACATTTACTCGGCTATCTTGGCGAGATTACACAATCACAACTTGAAAAATTGAAAGATAAAGGGTATCAAATGGGAGATTTTATAGGTCAGGATGGAATTGAAAAACAATATGATGAGTATTTAAGAGGTGTTCCAGGAGGTATCCAAGTTGAAGTAGATGCTTTAGGACATCAGAGGAGAATACTTGGGAAGAAAGAAGGGATTCCAGGTAATGATATATTTTTAACAATAGATGCCACAATACAGGAAATTGCCTATGAAGAACTCGGTGATAGGAAAGGTTGTGTTGCAATTATGGATCCAAGAAATGGAGAAGTACTTGCCTTAGTAAGTAACCCTTCTTTTGATCCAGAGAATATTGTTTTATATCTTAAAGAGAAAAAACATCTTGAGAAGCCATTTTTTAATAGAGTTATAAAAGGTGCGTATCCTCCTGGTTCAATTTTTAAAATAATAACTGAAATAGCTGCTTTAGAAACTGGTGTAATTAAAGAATATGATAGAATAGAGTGTACTGGTGCTATGGAAATAGGAGATAGAATTTTTCACTGTTGGAAAGAAGAGGGGCATGGATGGGTTGATATTAACTTTGCTTTACCATTTTCATGTAATATATTTTTTGGAACTATTGGAGTAAAAGTTGGGGTTTCAAAATTAATTGAATATGCTAAAAAATTTGAACTTGGGAAACCCACAGGAATAGATTTGCCAGGAGAAGTATCTGGGGTTATTCCAGAACCTACAGAAGCAGACCCATTAAATCTTTCAATTGGACAGGGTCCAATTACAACAACTCCAATCCAACTTTTGTCTTTAATTTCAACAATAGCCAATGGTGGCAATATTTGGCAACCATTTATACTAAAAAAAATAGTTTCCTCAAAAAGAGAAATATTGAAAGAATCACAGCCAAATTTAAGAAAAACAGTATATATTGACCAAGAAGTACTTGATATATTAAGAAAGGGGCTTAAAAATGTTGTAGAATTTGGAACAGGAATCAGAGCAAAAATAGAAAATCTTGAAATCGCTGGTAAAACTGGAACTGCCCAAAGGGCAGCAACACAACTTGAATTACCAACCTATGGTGCTTTTGTTTGTTATGCACCATTTGACAGACCTAAAATTGCTGTTGTTGTTTTTCTTGATTATGGTTCTTCGCCGCAGGCAGCAGAAATAGCAGGGAGAATATTAAAAAGAATCTTTATTCCAGAAGAAATAGAGGATGAAAATGAAACAGAAACTGAAATATTTTATGAGCAGATTTAAAGAAAGAGACATTATTTTTATTAGTTATATTTTAATATTTTTTGGACTCATTATTCTTTTCAGTGCTTCAAAAGGAGTTATAACAAAGGAAAGTTTTTTTATAAAGCAAATTTTATGGGTTTTAATAGGAACGATTTTTGTTTATGTTTTTAGAAATGGGGATTATAGAAGTTTAGAAAAATGGTCTTATTTATTTTATTTCATTACCATTTTTTTACTTATAATTGTACTTTTTAAAGGTGAAGGAAGAGCTTCAAGATGGATAGGACTTGGGTGGTTTTATTTTCAACCATCTGAATTTGCAAAACTTGTTATTATTCTCGCTTTATCCTCTTTCCTTTCAAATAAAAATATAAGGAGATTTCCTATTTTATTTATAAGTTTAATAATAGTTGGAATACCATTTTTGCTTGTATTTAAACAACCAAATCTTGGAACAGCACTTATTTTTATTTTTATCTTTTTAGGGATAAGTTATATTGCAGGAATAACAAGGGCACAATTAATATCACTTTTTTTATTTGCAATTTTTGTTTCCCCTTTAATTTGGACAGTGATGAAAGATTATCAGAAAGAAAGAATTTTAGTTTTTTTAAATCCAATGAGAGATCCTCTTGGAAAAGGTTATAATATATTGCAATCTAAAATTACAATAGGTTCAGGTGGATTAATTGGTAAAGGTTTTATGAAAGGGACTCAGACAAAACTCGCTTTTTTACCAGAATATCATACTGACTTTATTTTCTGTTTGATTGCAGAAGAATTTGGTTTTATAGGAGTTGTAATTTTCATTCTTCTTTATTTTTACTTTTTAGATAAAATTCTTGAGATTATCAGTATTTCAAAAACAGAATTTGGAAAGTATGTTGCTTGTGGAATTTTTGTAATGTTTGCAGGCCACTTTCTTATAAATCTTGGAATGACATTGGGCATTTTCCCTATAGTTGGTATTCCACTTCCATTTATAAGTTATGGTGGTTCATCTTTAATTGTTTCTCTTTTATGTGTAATAATTCTTTCAAGTATTGAAAAATATTCAACATTATTTTAGTCATGGAAAAGAAAATAGAGAAAATTCTTCCTTTCGTTGAAAATCCTGCAAGATACATTGGGAATGAAATAAATATAGTGATAAAAAGAAAGAGCCAGATAAAATTTGCAATTGGTTTTCCTGACATATATGAAGTTGGTATGTCATCTCTTGGAATAAGAATTCTGTATGGAATTTTAAATAAAAGGGATGACTGTTTCTGCGAGAGATTTTTTTCGCCTTGGGTTGATTTGGAAGAATTTATGAAAAAGGAAAAAATTCCTTTATTTAGTTTAGAAACTAAAAGCCCTTTACATTCATTTGATATAATTGGAGTTAGTTTGTCCTCTGAACTTAATTATACAAATTTTTTAAACATCTTATATCTTTCAAATATTCCATTGTTTTCTGAAGAAAGAAAGGATTTTCATCCAATTGTAATTGTGGGTGGTAATTCAACATTTAATCCTCTACCCCTTTTGCCATTTGTTGATGCTTTTGTTATTGGAGAAGGAGAAGATGTTATAAATGAAATAGTAGATACAATAAGAGAAAATAAAGGAAGCAGATATAAAATACTTGAAAATTTAAATAAAATTGAATCTGTTTTTGTTCCATTGTTAAAAAAAGAGAGAATTAAAAAGGCATTTGTTAAAAATTTTAACGAATCATATTTTCCCGTAAATTATATTGTACCTTTAACAAATATAATTCATGATAGAATTTCAATAGAAATAATGAGGGGGTGTGGACAAAACTGTAAATTTTGTCAGGCAGGAAGTTGTTGGAAACCCGTGAGAATAAAAAAAGTTGATAAAATTGTTGAACTTGCCCAAAAAGCATACCAAAATACAGGTTATGAAGAAATATCTCTTCTTTCCTTTTCTGCGGGAGACCATCCTGAAATAGAAAAAATTGTTATGAAACTTGTTGATGAATTTAAAGATAAGAAAGTATCTATTTCTTTTCCATCTTTAAGAATAGATACATTTTCATTTCAACTTGCTTTAAAAATAAAAGAAATTAAAAAAACAAATTTAACTTTTGCACCAGAAACAGGAGAGAAATTGAGAAAGGAAATAGGTAAAAATATAAGTGACGAAGAAATATTAAATCTTGCTTTGGAGGCGAGAAAAAATAATTACAGGCATATAAAATTATATTTTATGATTGGGCTTCCAAATGAGACAGATGAAGATATAAAGGATGTTGTTAAACTTATAAATGAAATCTCAAAAATTATTTTTGTTAAAGCATCATTTAACACTTTTATTCCCAAGCCTCATACTTTTTATCAGAATAAAAAATTTATAACAAAACAAGAGTATGAAGAAAAAAGAAATTATATAATAACAAAATTGAAAAAAAATAAATATGTTAAATTAAATTTTCAGCCATATGAAGTAAGTTGTGTTGAATGTTTTCTTGGTAGAGGGGATGAAAAGTTATCAAAAATTATTCATAATGTGTGGAGAAAAGGAGCAAAATTTGAAAACTGGAGTGAATTTTTTGATTTTAATAAATGGATTGAAAGTTTTAAAGAAGAAGGGATAGATATTAATGAATATTTAAAAGAATCGGATTTCTCCTCAAGATGGAACTTTATTGAAGTTTAAAATATAATAAGATTATACTGAGTTGAACCAAGTCCAATCTTTTCTCCATAAAAAAATTGATGTGAATAGTTTAAATTTGGTTTATTTTTTAGAAACACATCATACCCATTTGATTTATTTATTAAATCAATTGAACATTTATCAATAGCAACTGGGTCATCTGAAATACAAATTCCTATATCTTCAGATAATATTTTACCAGGATTTTTACAACAATCACAATCTTCCGAAATGTTTATCAAAAAATTAACTGCAAAAAATTTGTTTTTATAATAATTTATAATTCCATATGCATATTCACAGATCCTTTCCTGAAATATTTCAGGAGAAACACTATTCCATGGAACATTTATTGCACCAAAAGGACAAACATGTATACACCATGCGCATCCTTTACATTTTTTATCATCTATATATGCTTTTTTATTTTTAATTGAAATTGCACCAAATAAACATTCTTTTTCACATTTTCCACATCCAGTACATATAGAAAGATTAACCATAGGAGTAACATTTGAATGCATTGTAAATTTACCTTTTCTTGAAGCACATCCCATTCCTACATTTTTAATAGTTCCTCCAACTCCTGCAAGGCTATGACCTTTGAAATGGGTTAATACAATCATACCTGTAAATTCTTTGTATTCTTTTGCAAAATATAAATTTGTGAAATGTTTTCCATTTATTTTAATCTCAAACTCATAATCTCCATTAAACCCTCCTGCAATTAATATTGGTATATTGAGTTTCCCAAATTCATTTTTATAAGCAACTTCAAGGTGAGAAAAAGTATCGTCTCTTTCTCCTCTATATAAAACATTTGTATCAGTTAAAAAAATTGACACACCTTTACTTTTTAGTTTATTTACTATTGGTTTTATATATTCAGGAGGGATTTGATTTTTATGAGATGTATTCCCAAAGTGTATTTTTAAACCTACAATATCCTTTTCTTTAAAATTATCAAATAATTTAATTTCATCAATAAATTTTTCAAATTCATTTATTTTTTTAATAGGTAGAAAATAAACATTAGTCATTTTCCCTTTTTCTATCTTGTTTTTCTGTTGCTCTTTTTATATATTCTTCATAAGTGACAAGATTGAATTCTTTTTTTATTTTTTCAATTGATAAATTTTTATCAAAAACTTCAATAGTAAAAATTGCTTCATCACCAAACGTTTCTATTTTTACTTTATCCCCATATTTTTCAATTATCTTTTTTATTCTATCTCCTTGATAATCCCAGTGAAAAACAGTTCTATCAATATTTATATCTTCCCAAACCCAGTATGAAAATCTATCTGTCTTTTTAAGCCATCTGCCAGTATTGTCAATTATACCTGATTTTAATGACCATATACTTGCAACTATAAAAGTTTGATATAATAGTGAGATTGCATTTAATATTTTTCCAGCAGGGTAAGCAGAAGAAAAAACAAGTAATTTTGCTCCATTATCTATTTGATATTTCAAATCATAATGCCAGTTTGCATCAAAACATATAAAAGCCCCAATTTTCCCAAATTCTGTTTCTACTGGTCTTTGGTTTTTTTCTCCAGGATATACACCTTTTTCTAATTCGCTTTCTGTGGGGTGAATTTTATCGTATTTACCAATAATTTCTCCCTTTCTATTTACAAAAAAACATCTATTATAAATTTTTCCCCTGTCTATATCATAACTTGAACCACATATCCAACAATTTGTTTTTTTTGCAATATCTTTTAAAAAATCTTTTATTTTTACATAATCTTCAATTTTTCTTTTTTTGAGTTCAATTCCTACATATCCAAAAACTTCTGGTAAAGCAACAAAATCAGGTTTTATATTTTTTGCCTCTTTTAAGATATTTTCAATATAGTTTAAGTTATCCTCTATTTTTTCTGCTTTTCTATATTCATAAGCCATTGATATAGCAACTACTCTCATTTTTCCTTCCTTTTACCAGTAAATATATTTTGTAAAAATATTTCTTTCAACAAGAGTAAGTTCTTCTATATTAGGGATTATATATCTATCCTCAAAAACATCTATCAAAATCTTGCCCTTTTCTTTATAATCAACAGCACTACTTCTCTGCCACCTTAAATAAAATTGTCTTTTCCCTTTATCAGTTTCTACATCAAAAAGAAGGAATCCAAATTTCCACTTAATGTCAATAATCTTTTTGATTATATAACCAAAATAATGTTTATTCAATATTTCAAGAATTAAAATTCTTTCATCTTCAGGAAAATCAAGGATATCCTTAATTATACCTATCTCCTCAATTTCACCTGTCGGAGTTTGATAAAATAATGAAATAAATTTAGTTGGTTCTTTAATAGGAAAACATGAAACAGCAAAAACACCTTTATAACTCATTCCGTTTTTTAAAAAAACGTTTAAAGTATCAAATTCACCTTCCTCAATTTTTGTATTTTCTGGAGTTAGATATTCAATTTTATTATTCATTTTATTAACACCTCTTCAACACTTGCAAGTTGTGATTGCATCATTATAAGGTTATAATAAATACCTCTTTTTTCCATCAATTCCTTATGAGAACCAGATTCAACAATTCTTCCATTATCAATTACAAAAATTTTATCTACATCTTTCAAAGTTGATAATCTATGTGCAATAATTATTGTTGTTCTTCCAGCCCATAAAGTTTGTAAAGCATCTTGAATTTTTTTCTCTGATTCTGTATCAACAGAAGAGGTTGCTTCATCAAGTATTAAAATAGATGGATTACATAAGACAGCCCTTGCTATTGTTATTCTTTGTTTTTCTCCTCCTGATAGACCAGCCCCTCTTTCTCCAAGAAGAGTATCATAACCATTTGGCATTTTCATAATAAATTCATGAGCATTTGCAATTTTTGCTGCTTTTATTATTTCTTCTATTTCTGCATCTGGTTTTCCATATGATATATTTTCTGCAATGGTTCCTCTAAATAAGAATGGCTCCTGTAAAACAAGACCAATATGTTTTCTCAATTCATAAGAAGGAATATCTTTTATATTAATCCCATCTATTAAAATTTCTCCTTTTTGTGGTTCATAAAATTTACACAGAAGATTTACAAGAGTTGTTTTACCACTACCACTTTTACCAACAATTCCAACGACCTGTCCTGCTTCTATTTTGAGACTTACATCCTTTATAACAGGTTGATAAGGGTCATATCCAAATGTTACATTTTTAAATTCTATATTTCCTTTTATTTTTGGTAATTTTACATATACTTTTGGTTCTTTCACCTGTGGTTCTGTATCAAGGATTTCAAAAATTCTATGACTGGCTGAAGTAAAATTACTCATCCATGTTGATAAAAGTGCAAGGTTTGTCAAAGGAGTATAAAACATCCCTATATAACTTAAAAAAGCCATAAGTTCTCCAAGAGTAAGTTTCCCTTCAAGAACATTTTTGCCACCAATATACCATACAATTAAACCACCTAAACTGAAAATGAAAGCCATTAATGGGTTAAAAACAGATAAATTTAAATTTACCACTCTCACACTATCTTTTAATTTATCCGCATAAAAAGAAAATCTTTTAAATTCTTTTTCTTCCTGTGAGAATGCTTTTACTGTTTTTATTCCAGAAAGGACATTATTTAAAAAAGTTGAGAGTTTTGCTTGACTATCCCATACCTTAAAGTATTTAGGATAAACACTTCTCCAAAATATTAAAGTTCCTATAAGTACAAATGGTATAGGTATCATAACATATATGGCAAGTATCCAGTTTATTGAAAAAAGCATTATTCCAATTCCTATTATCATAAAAATATTAAGCAAAAATCCTTGTCCTGCTTGTGTAACAAAACCATGAAATGCTTCAACATCTGATGAAAATCTTGTCATAATTGTTCCAACTGAATTTATATCATAATAGTTTAAAGAAAGTTCTTCTAATTTCCTAAATAATTTTTTTCTTAAACTATTTGTTATTAATGTTCCAACTGAAGTAGAAATAGTTCCAACAAGCATATTTATTTGTGCCCTTAAAAATTCGGCACAAATCAAAATTATAACAAGATATGGAAGCCAGTCAACATGCCTTTTTGTAGTTAAAACTTCATCAACAAGTATTTTTGTTATCCTTGGGGGAACCAAACTTAATCCCACACCTATAATCATAAGGAAAAATATTACAAAAATCCATCCAACATGTTCTGAAATTAAAGAATAAACTCTTTTAAGAATTGCTCCTTTTTTTAAGCAATTTGGACACTGTGATTCTTCTGACTGTAATGGAAAACCACATTTTTCACATAAAAGAGGATGTGGTTTATTTAAAATTTCATTTGAAACAGGAAGGCCATTTTTTAGATTATTCAATTGTGCAATTAAACGGGAAAATTTATATCTATTTGAATTTGTAAATCTAACAATATCTACATAATATCCACCAATTTTAATTTGAAGAAAAGCACTTCCAACTGTCTGCCTTAAATTAAATCCTTCTATTCTTTTTAAATCAAAAGATACCTTTTCTTGAAAACCCTTTTCAGGAATAACATGTAATTTTTCAGAAGTTACTAAAATTTTTATTTTTGCAGGATGGCCAAACAAATCTAAGTCCGCTTCTGTTTCAAGTTTAATATCTTCCTTCCTCATTTTTAAATTAGAACCATTTACTCAATCTTTTCCAACATAATATAGATAAAGTAAGTCACCAGCAATAATATTTAAAATGATGCTTCCTTCTCCATCCTCAATTATTCTTTCAAGGTCTTCTTCCGTGACTTCAGGAAAACTTTCTAAAATCTCTTCACCTGTCATTTTTCCAAGATAATCACCTTCAGCATCATCTGATTTATAATAAATTACTTCAAAAATTTCATCATTAACCATATTTTACCCTTTTAATAAAATATTATAAAGAAGATTTTGAATTTTTACAAATTTTGAAATTGGTGATTTTAAAAAATATAATAATTTTGATAAAATGGTTCCATATATTTTTATTCTAAAAGGAATAAATGGTATTTTTATACAGTCTATTATTTTAAGAGAGGTATTTTCAAATTTTTTTGGGAATGAATTATCATTTAATCTTGTTATAACTTTTTGGCTTTTTGGTGGAGCAATAGGAAGTTACATTTCAAGAAATTTTAAAAATTATTCAAAAAATTATGTCATTTTTACAGTTTTAGAAATATTATTTCTAATCACTTCTTTAATTTTTTTAAGAATTTTTTCAAATATCCAAAAATACTATATTTCAAATTTAAGATTTTTTAGCATTTCTTTTTTAATTTCTACCTTAACTGGCTTTTTTGAAGGAGTAAGAATAATTCTTCTTTCATTTCTTTACCAAAAGGAAAAAAATTCTGGTAAGATATATGGATTTGAAGGGACTGGGTTTTTAATAGGTGGTTTCCTTTTTTATCTATTTTTAAATTTTGAGTTAGATATCTTTTCTCTTATATTTATATCTTCAATAATTAATTTTTTAACGGTCTTTTATTTCAAAAGAACAAAACTTTTTTTATTCATTTTTTTAATTCTTTTTTTAATTTTACCATTTTCAAAAAAAATTGATTTTAAAACAAACTCATTGAAATATAGAGATTACCAATTGCTTGAAACTAAAGAAACAATTTACAACAAATTTATTATTTTAAAAAGAGAAAATCAATATATTCTCATTACCAATGGTTTTCAAGAATTTTCAATCCAACCAGATTATTTCTCATTAAAAAATATTTCTTTTTTTTCTTTATGTTATTGTCAAAAAACAGAAAATATTGGTGTATATGGAAATTGGGAAATAGTAGAAGAAATGGAAAAATATAGAATTGGGAGGATATATTACTTTGAAATTGATAAAACAAAACAAAAAATTATTGAAAATTATTTTATGCGAAAGCCATATAAAAACATTATTTTTGTTAATGAGGATGTAGGTAAATTCTTTGATGAAAATAAAATTAATTTTGATGCTTTTATAATAACAGATTCTCTTCCAATGAGTTTAAAGGAAAACTATATTTTAACTGAGGAATTTTTTAAAAAAATATCAAAATTTATCAAAAACCTTATTATTGTTTTACCAGGAAGTTATGATTATATAGGTAAACAGTTAGCACAGATACATTCCTCTATATATATGACAGGCAAAAAATATTTCAAAAATGATGTTATTGTTTTTACATATCCAATGATGTTTATTTTTTCAAATGAAAAATTGATTTTAAATAAAGAGATTATTATTGACAAAGAATTTTTTAACGAAGATTATTTAAAATTTACACTTGATAAGAATAAAAGGAATAGTTATATTGAGAGAATTTTAAATGAGACTGCGGAAAAAAATAATATTTCAACTCAATTCTGTTTATATTCATCTATCTCATATTATTTTTCCCAAACATCTCAAAAAGCAGGTGAAATTTTGAATGGTTTATTTTTAAAAATTTTCAAAATAAAAAGATTTACCCTTTTTATTTTTTTAATTTTATTTTTTGTCCTTTTTTTCCCTCCTTCAGATAAATCAATTATATTTACAAATGGTTTTTCATGTTTAACTTTTGAAACAATTTTTCTTTTTCTTTTTCAGATAAATTATGGTTTTATATATGGATGTATAAGTAAAATAATTGGAATTTTTATGGCTGGAATTTCTCTTGGAAGTTTATTATCATCTTTTAAAAACCATACACGAAAAATACTTATTTATTCAGAAATTTTTCATTTTATTTTTTATCTTTCCGCTTATTTTTCTCTTATTAATAATAAATTTCCCCTTATTCTTATTTTTGTTTCAGGATTTTTAACTGGTTGGGAATTTGGTATAATATCATTTTTATTTAAAAAAGAAAATCTTATTGATATTACAGGAAAACTTTATTCTATTGATTTAATGGGTGCACTTTTTTCTTCACTTTTCCTTCCCCTTTTTTTCATTCCAGGTTTTGGAATCTATAATATACTTCTTCTTATTCCTATTTTGAAATTTTCAAATTTTTTAAATCTTTTTAAATAAATTAGATTTCACATTTCTTTAATAATTCTTCCCATCTTCTATCAACTTCTTTTTGTATTTCTTCAAGAAGAAGGGCATTTTCAGGTAAAAGCAAATGTCTGAATCTACCCTGAAGTTTAAACCATTCACTTACTGGTTTTTTCTCTTTTGGTTTGTATGTTAATCTGTATTTTCCTTCAATTACTTCATATAAAGGCCAAATACATGTTTCAACAGCAATTCTAGATATTTCCATTGTTAACTCTGGTTCATGAGGCCAGCCAAGACGGCAGGGTGATAAAACATCTATGAATTTAAAACCATCAATTTTTATTGCCTTTTCCACTTTACTTACAAGATCATTCCATCTACCCGGGATTGTTGTTGCTACATATGGTATTCCATGAGCGACCATAATTTCTGGAAGATTTTTTTTCCATTGCAATTTTCCTGGAATAACCTTACCTACTGGAGATGTTGTTGTGTAGGCATATTTAGGAGTTGCTCCTGAGCGTTGGATCCCAGTATTCATATAGGCCTCGTTATTATAACAGATATATAAAACATTATGACCCCTTTCTGCTGCACCACTTAATGCTTGAAGTCCAATATCATATGTTCCTCCATCGCCTCCAAAAGCAACAAAAACAATATCTTTATCAATTTTCCCATTTCTCTTAAATACTTTGTATGCTGCCTCTATTCCACTTATAGTTGCTGCAGCGTTTTCAAATGCAGAATGTATCCATGGAATTTTCCATGATGAATAAGGAAATATTGTTGATGCAACTTCCACACAGCCAGTTGAACATGTTGCTACTACTGGTTTATCAATTGCAAGTAGAACAAGTCGCATAATAATTCCTGCTCCACATCCAGCACATAATCTATGACCAGAAACAAATCTACTGTCTCTTTTTGCTAGTTCCTTTATACTTGCCATTTTCTCCTCCTATGTTTTTATTCTCTTACTCCTATATATTTTAAAGTAAATTCTTTTCTGCCGGTCTCATAAATTTTTAAGAGATAACCAAAAACTTCTTCAATATCCTCAATTTTTACATCTCTTCCACCAAGTCCATATACAAAATTAGTTAAAATAGGTCTTTTTTCTAAATCATACAGACATGCAGATATTTCTGAATATAAAGGACTTACAAATCCACTCATTCCTTCGACTCTTTCCATTATTCCAATTACATTTAAATTCTTTAATAAATTTCTTATATCTTCGGAAGGAAAGGGTCTATAAACTCTTATTTTTAAAAGTCCTGCTTTAATACCTTTTTTCCTCAATCTATCAACAACTTCTTTACATGTTCCTGCTGTTGAACCAATTACAACAATTCCAATATCCGCATCATCCAATTTATAGTTTTCAACAAAACCATAATACCTTCCAAATTTATCACCAAATTCTTTTCCAATTTCTGGTATAACCTTAAGTGCACATCTCATTGCCTCTGCCTGTTGTCTTTTATGTTCAAAATAATAATCTTGTAAATCAAGTGCTCCTATAGTTATTGGTTTATTTTCTATTGCAGATTTTATTAAATTTTCTCTTTCAGGAGGATCTCCAACAAATTCTTTAACTTCCTCATCAGATAAGATTTCAAGAGTTTCAAGGCAATGGCTCAATATAAAACCATCTGTCATAACCATACATGGAAGTAAAACATCAGGGTGTTCAGCAATTCTAACTGCCTGAATCAAATTATCATATGTTTCCTGAACATTTTCAGAATATATCTGTATCCATCCACAATCTCTTGCTCCAAATGTATCTGAATGGTCGCAGTGAATATTTATAGGTGAAGAAAGTGCTCTATTTACAACTGCCATTATAATTGGTAGGCGAAGACCTGAGGCAATATATAACATTTCCCACATATAAGCAAGTCCCTGAGAAGAAGTTCCAGTCATTACTCTTGCACCAGCACTACTTGCACCTATACAAGCGCTCATTGCTGAATGTTCACTTTCAACTGGAATATATTCTGTTTTGACAAGTCCATCAGCAACAAATTGAGCAAAGATTTGAACTATTTCAGTTGCAGGTGTTATTGGATATGCAGCAACAACATCTGGATTTATCTGTCTCATTCCTTCTGCGAATGCTTCATTCGCTGTTTTTGCCACTTTTATTCCCATTTTATTCTCCTTTTTTTACTTCTTTTTCAAGGGTTTCAAGATTTATTTTTAAATTGTTAAGAGTATCTATAATATTATCAATTTTATTTTTTGCTTTTTCTACTTCTTCAACTAAATTTTTATATCTCATCACTTCTTTCTCTTTCTTAATAATTTCTTCCTCCATTTTTTTCTTTTCATTTTTAAAGATAATATATTGAATTCCTGAAAAAATCCAGCCGGACAAAAATAGAATTGCGATCAAATAAATTTTTCTTTTCATTTTTCCCTATTTCATTTCAATTGCATCTTTTGGACATTCATAAGCACATATTCCACAACCTTTGCAATAATCATAATTGAAAGATATAAATTTACCCTTTTCCTTATCAATTATTACTGCATCATCAGGGCAACTTATCCAGCACATCAAACAATTTATACATTTTTCAGGAATATGAACAGGCATTTTACTTTTCCAGTTTCCAGTTTTAAATTTTAATGAAGTTCCCCCCTCCAGAATATCTCCTTTTGGTAATTCTTTCCAACTTAATTTTTTTTCCATTTTATTCTCCTTTCACTTCATTATATGCTCTTTCTATTGCTTTAAGATTTCCTTCTATAATTTCAGGTCTATTTCTGAATTTAATTTTTAACTTTTTTTCTGTATCTTTTAAAAGTTCTTCAAGTGTAAGTATTCCTGTAACCTTTATAAGTGCGCCCATCATAGGAGTATTTGGTATGTTTCTTCCAATAGTTTCAATTGCAATTTTTGATGCATCAACTGTATATACTTTACCGGAAAAACCAATTTTATTTTTAATTTCAAAAGGTGATAAAGGAGTATTTATAAGTAATATTCCATTTTCTGGATCAAGTCCATCACAGACATTAACCTGTTCAATTAAAGTAAAATCAAGAACGACAACAACATCAGGATTTTCAATTCCAGAATGTATTCTTATTGGAGATGAACTTATTCTATTAAAAGAAACAACAGGTGCTCCCATCCTTTCAGGACCATATTCAGGAAATGCCTGAATATATTTACCTGTTGAAAGACATGCATCCCCAAATAATAATGCTGCAGTTTTTGCTCCTTGTCCTCCTCTTCCATGCCATCTTATTTCAAACATTTCTTTCATTTTTCACTCCTTTAATTGTCAAAAAAACTAATTTAACTGTTAATATTTCATTTAAAGAAACAAGTAAAATTAAAAAAGTTTTTAATGGAATTATTTTATCATATTTTTGAAAAATCACAACAAAAATATACCATAAAATTAAAAATGGGAAAAACAAACAGATTAAATCGGAAAAGTTTCTTTTTACAAATTTTAAACTCTCTTTCATTCCATCAAAAATTGTTTCATTTTTAACAATTATTATAAAGGGAGCATAAAGTGTTAAAATCAAAAAAAATATAGGAAATGAAGCCCATGAAATTATCAAAAAAAATAGAAAGAAGGAAAAAATAGTATGAGTTTTTATTGAATTTATTAAAAGAGTGATGATTAAATATATTATGGCAATAGAAAATCCAATAAAAATATAGTAGAATAAAATTGAAGGTAAGTAATAGAAACCATCTTTAAAAATTTCTGAAAAATTAAAATATTCGTTAAATACAGATTTTTTTATTCCTGAATAAACACAAACTGTGAGATAGATTTCAAACAAAAAAGTAAAGAAATACCAACTTAAAAATTTTTCCAGGAATAAATTTCTTAAAAAAATATAAATGAAGGTAATCATTATGAGTTTTGCCTCTTCCTTTTTTATTTTTAAAATTGTTTTGTAAATTTCTAACATATTTTTCAAATTTAACCTTAATATAAAAATATGTCAAAAACTTGACAAATTTAAAATATAGCGGTATGATTGAAATGAGAGGTAAGAAATGCGACAAAAAAAGGGAAGAAAAATATTGTGGATAGATACTGAAATACAATTAAGATTTGTTATATTCACAATAATTACTCTTGCCATCTCTTGTTTCATCGTTAGTAGTATTACTTTTAATAATATATGGATAGGTTTGTCTGAAAAAATTTTAAAATTTGGTGAAGAAATTGAGAATATATATTCACAGTTTGGAAAAAGATTTATTATTTTAAATTTTACCCTAATAGTTTTACTTGCATTTCTTGCTACTCTTGGAATGGTTATTTTATCCCATAAAGTTGCAGGTCCAGCATATAGAATAAAAAAAATGCTTAAAGAATTACAGGAAGGGAAATATCCTGAGTTTAAATTAAGAAGGGGAGATACACTGACTTCTATAGTAGAAGAACTTGAAAAATTTTCAAATCAATATAAAGATTTAGTAGAAACAGTGACAAATGTTATAGAAATTTGGAAAAATACTGAAGTTAAAGATATAAGTTTAAATATTGCTTTAAAAGAACTTGAAAATAAAATATCTCACATTTCTTTTAAAAAAAAGGAGGTGGAGGATGAAAAAAGGATTTAGTTTAATTGAAATTTTAATACTTTCATTTATTGCTTTGAGTATTTTAATTCTTCTGATAGGGGTTGTGTCAAATTCAAGAGAATTTGGAAGAACAATGGGATGTGTTAATAATATGAAAAATATAGCACAGGCAATTGAAAACTACCAGGCAGATTGGAATGACACCCCAATTACTTTATCTTCTTTAATGCCTATGTATATTCAAAATCCAAATATCTTTCATTGTCCAAGTGATAGAGAAAAGGGTGATAGTTATTCAAAATTTTATATAGGGAGATATTTTGCATCTGATGATGCAAAGAAAGTATTTCTTATTTGTCCAAGACATTTTGGGGGTAAAAGAACAGTTGCTGCTTATCTTTCTTATTCTGTTGATATAGGGAAAAATGCAAAGGTTTTATGGTCAGGTATTAAAGCAGAATTTGGTAAAATTTATAATGATGGAAAATTTAATTTTGAAGATGGCACAGAAGTAAATATAACTGGAAAAGTTGGCCTTTTAGGTTCATTTACAAATCAGGATGGTAAAATTTATAGTATAATATATTCTCCAGAAGGTGAAGATACAAACTATAATATTGAACATAAAGGAGATTCTCAATTTGAAGTTATAACACCTGCTGTAATTGCTGGTGTTGAAGGAACAAAGTTTAATGTTTATAATTTATGGGGTAAAAATTCAGAAAATATTCAAGTAGCAAAAACAACAATTAGTGTTGAAGAAGGTATTGTTTCTGTAAGAGAGAGAAATCAGGGAAGGGGAGAAAAAGTTAAGAGTGGAGAAGAAGTTGTTGTTGAGACAATTACATATGAAAGAGAAGAAAAAAATAAAGTTCCGAGAAAACCACCAAAGCAAAAACCAAATATAATAAAGAAGAAAAAAAATATTTCAAGTGAAAACTAATAATAAAGAAAAAATTTATTGTTAATGAAAAGTTTTTTAAAGTTTATTTTTGCATTTCTCATAATTCTTTTAATTTTAATCTTACTCAAAAATAAAAAATTAGAAAAATTTGAACTTATAACTTATGATTGGAGATTAAAAAGTGCAGTCATAAAGAAAGATATTCCTGTTGTAGTAGTTGGAATTACTGGTGATTTTGAAAAAGAAATTGGAGAACCATTTTCCAGAAAATATTATTCAAAAATTTTAAAAATATTAAAAGAAGATGAGGCAGAAATTATTGTTTTTGATATATTCTTTCCAACATTTTCAGAAAAAAATAAGGAAGATTTGGAGTTTCTTAAAAGTATAAAAGAAAATGGAAAAGTAATTCTTCCAGTTTTCTCTCCAGTTAAACTTAGAAAAAGAGAAGGTAAAATTTATATAGTAGATTCAATAAGAGGAAGTGCAGATGAATTTGAAAATTTTGCATTATCTTCTGGACATATAAATACATATCAAGATAAAGACCAGATTATTAGAAAATTTCCTGCTTATATTAAGTATGGAGAAAAAATTTATCCACAACTTGGTATTGAAGTAAAAAGAATTTTGAAAAAAAAGGATGTAACATCTTTAGAAAATGAATTACCCTTGGATAATGAAGGATGTTTTTATATTAGGTACATTTCTCCACAAAAAATAAAAGATTATTTTATTCCCTTTTCAGACGTTATTAAGAAAAATTATAAAAAAGATTTTTTTAAAGGTAAAATTGTTTTAATTGGACAAACTATTGTTGGGGCCAAAAATGCTGATTTAATTCCCACTCCTTTAGGAACTCAATTTGGTGTGTTTGTTCAAGCAAGTTCTATTGCAACAAATATTTCAGAGGAATATATAAAACATATAAACTCCCTTTTTTATTTTTTTATTTATTCAATTTTTCTATCATTAATTTTTTCAAATTCAAAGATTTTTCTAAACACAATCTATACAATTTTTTTCCCAGTTTTAATTCTTTTTACTTCAAAAATTTTGATGGATAAATGGGGAATTTTTTTTGATGTAATTCCATTTATATTTTTCACAGTTTTTTATTATCTTTCCTTTATTTTTTATTCTCTATTTCTAACAATAAAAAAACTTTTTCAAAAAGAAACAATTTTAAAAATTGTGAGAAATGTAGAAGAGGAATTCACTGAAATGCTTAATCCTGTAGAATTACTTAAAAAAGAAAATATGCAATTTTTGGGCTTTGGAAGTGAAGAACTTATTGAAAATACACCTTCTATGGTTCTTAAAACAATATTACTTACTTTACAGATAGAAAGTGGTTGTATTTTAACAAAAACTGGGCACAAAATTGAGATTATAGCAAAAGAAGGTGAAGAAATTGAATGTATAAATATTGAAGAAATTACAAAAAATGTAACAAAACCTAAAATAATAAATAAATTTAAAGGAGATAAAATAAAAAATTTAGCAATAATCCCAATAATTTCTTTACAAGATTTTTCTGTTTTTGGCATTTTTATAAATAAAAAACCAAGTGTATTTTCTAAAAAAGGAATGTTTAATTTTGATGATATAAACTTAATAGAGACACTTTCACTTCAAGGATTAATAGCTATACAAAATTCAAAATTAAATCTTATTTTAAAAGAAACACAACTTGAGACAATATTTCGTATTGCAATGGCAATTGAATATAGAGATAGAGAAACAGGGGGCCATATTCAAAGGGTGAGTAATTATGCTTATTTAATAGCAGAAAAAATGGGATTTAAAAAAACAGAATGTAATCTTATAAAAAATGCAATGCCTTTACATGATATAGGGAAAATAGCAATACCTGATAATATATTATTAAAACCAGAGAAATTAACATATGAAGAAAGAAAAATAGTTGAAATGCACCCTATAATCGGAGCAAAAATGCTTGAAGGTTCCAAATCTATTATACTCAAAGCAGCAGAAATTATTGCACTTTCACATCATGAAAAATATGATGGAAGTGGTTATCCTTATGGACTTTCAGGTAATGAAATACCCATTTATGGAAGAATTGCTGCATTATCTGATGTTTTTGATGCATTAACCTCAAAAAGAATTTATAAAGAACCTGTGGATATAATTGAAGGATTTGAAATTATTAACCAAGAAAAAGGAAAATCTTTTGACCCTAAAATTGTTGATATATTTTTAAAGGCAAAAGAGGAAGTGGTTGAAATATATAATAAATTTAAGCAAGATATAATTTTCACATTTGATAAAACAAAAGAATTATGATAAAATAAAAAACAATTCTTGTAAATCTCTTGACAAAATTAGATAATAAAGGGTATAATATATAACTCAAAGAAAAAATCTCTTCTTTAAATTTAACATTAAATTAAAAGGAGGTGAATATGGCTACAAAATTTAAAATTAGACCTCTCGGGGATAGGGTAGTTGTTGAACCTCTTGAAGCAGAAGAAAAAACAAAAGGGGGTATAATTCTTCCTGATACTGCAAAAGAAAAACCACAGGAAGGTAAAGTTGTTGCTGTTGGCAAAGGAAAGGTAAATGATAAGGGTGAAATAATACCTATGGAGGTTAAAGTTGGGGATAAAGTTTTATATGGAAAATATGCAGGGACAGAAGTAACAGTGGATGATAAACAATATATAATTTTAAGGGAAGATGATATTTTGGCTATAGTTGAAGAAAAATAAAAAGGAGGTGAAAAATGGCAAAACAGATTTTACTTGGGGAAGAGGCAAGAAGGAAGATTCTTGAAGGAATGGAAATTATGGCATCTGCTTTAAGACCTACATTAGGACCTAAAGGAAGATGTGCTGTATTAGAAAAAAAGTTTGGTTCTCCCACTGTTATAAATGATGGAGTTACAATTGCAAAGGAAATTGAACTTGAAGATCCATATTTAAACCTTGGTGCACAACTTTTGAGGGAAGTAGCGTCAAAGACAAATGATGTAGCAGGAGATGGAACAACAACTGCATCTTTACTTGCTGTTACAATAGCCAAAGAAGGGTTTAAAAATGTTGCAGCGGGAGCAAATCCTGTTCATTTAAGAAGAGGGATTGAAAAAGCAGTTAAAGCAGTTGTTGCAAAATTAAAAATGATGAGTAAACCAGTAAAGGACAAACATGAAATTCAGCAGGTAGCAACAATAGCAGCAGCAAATGACCCTGAAATAGGTAAGATTATAGCAGAAGCAATGGATAAAGTTGGAAAAGAAGGAGTTATAACTGTTGAAGAAGCCAAAGGAACAGAAACAGAATTGAAAGTTGTTGAGGGTATGCAATTTGATAGAGGTTATCTTTCACCATATTTTATAACTGACCCTGAGAGAATGGAATGTGTTCTTGAAGATGCATATATCTTAATACATGATAAAAAAATCTCTTCAGTAAAGGATATTCTTCCATTGCTTGAAAAAATTGCACAGGCAGGTAGACCTTTACTTATAATTGCAGAAGAGGTTGAGGGCGAAGCACTTGCAACATTAGTTGTAAATAAATTAAGAGGAACCTTACAATGCTGTGCAGTTAAGGCACCTGGTTTTGGTGAAAGAAGAAAAGCAATGCTTGAAGATATAGCGATTTTAACTGGCGGTCAGGCAATAATGGAAGAATTGGGACTTAAATTAGAAAATGTTGATCTTTCAATGCTTGGTAGAGCAAAAAGAGTTATAGTTGATAAAGAAAATACCACAATTGTTGAAGGTGCTGGTTCTGCTGCAAAAATACAGGGAAGAATTAATCAAATTAAGAGCGAAATTGAAAAGACAACATCTGATTATGATAGAGAAAAATTACAGGAACGACTTGCAAAACTTGCTGGCGGAGTTGCAGTTATTAATGTGGGAGCACCAACTGAAACAGATATGAAAGAAAGGAAAGCAAGGGTGGAGGATGCTTTAAGTGCAACAAGAGCAGCAGTTGAAGAGGGAGTTGTTCCTGGAGGAGGAGTAGCCTTAATTAGATGTCAGGATGAAATAGATAAATTAAATTTAGATGACCCTGATGAAAAAACAGGAGCAATGATTGTTAAAAAAGCACTTGAAGCACCTTTAAGACAAATTGCAGAAAACTCAGGACTTGATGGAGCAGTTGTTGTTCAGAAAGTTAGAGAAAGTGATAATCCAAACTTTGGCTTTAATGCAGAAAAGGATACTTTTGAAGACCTTGTTGAAGCAGGAATTATTGATCCTACAAAGGTTGTAAGAAGCGCTCTTGAAAATGCAGCAAGTATGGCGGCTTTACTTTTAACAACGGAATCACTAATCACTGAAATACCTGAAAAGAAAGAAAAAACATCAACTCCACCACCCTATCCAGAATATTAATGTCTATTAGCCCGCCACAAAAAGTGGCGGGCTTTTTTATTTATGAAGAGGTATCATTTATATGTAAGTGGTAGAGTTCAAGGTGTTGGGTTTAGATGGTATGCTCAAAGAATAGGGAATAAAATTGGTGTTTATGGTTGGGTTAAAAATTTACCAGATGGAAGAGTGGAAATAATTGTTGAAGGTGAGAAAGAAAAGGTTGAAAGATTTTTAGAAGAATTAAAAGAAGGATATTTGGGGAAAAATATAAGAGAAATTGAAAAAATTGAAGAAGTTTATAAAGGTGAATTTGAAGATTTTGAAATAAGATTTTAGAAAATGGGAGATTATCAAGAATTTGCAAAAGCAGGACTTGAAGCAAAATTGCCTGAAATTGAATGTTTTAAAAATCAATTTAAGGATTACACAATTACTATAATTATTCCTGAATATACTTCTTTATGTCCTAAAACAGGGCAACCAGATTTTGGAACTATAACTATTGAATATCAACCGGATGAATGGATTATTGAACTTAAATCACTTAAAATTTATATACAGGCATATAGAAATTTGGGGATTTTTTATGAAAATGCAGTTAATAGAATTTTAAACGACCTTGTAAATGCATGTAAACCAAAATGGATGAAAGTAAAAGGTGAATTTAATCCACGTGGTGGAATAAAATCAATTGTTGAAGCAAAATATCCTAAATAACTATTTTTCTACTTTTAAAATTTCAACCTTTGAATTTAAAACAAAAGATGAAAATAGTTTTGCGTCCCTTTCTGAACCAACAATATCTCCAAAGTGATATGGTATCGCAATTTTGGGGTTTATAATATTTACTGCATTTGCTGCTTCTTCTGCTGTCATAGTATAAGTTCCACCTACAGGTAAAATTGCAATATCAGCAGAAATTTCTTTCATTTCAGGGATAAAATCGGTATCTCCAGCAATATAAATTTTAACTCCTTCAATTTCAATTAAAAATCCAAGAAAATTACTTGTTTTTGGATGAAAATTTTTATTTATATTATAAGCAAAAACTCCCTTAACTTTTACCCAGTTAAGATTTACTTCTTCACCTGGTTTTATTTCTCTTTTTTCACCTATTTTTATTTTACTTACTGTACCAATTGGACCTATTAAAAACGTCTCCTTTTTTAAAATTTTATTAATATCATCGGGACTGAAATGGTCATAATGTGGATGAGTAATACATATTAAATCTGCTTTTGGCTGTTCCTTAACTAATTTCCATGGATCAATATATATATATTTCCCACTACTTGTAATCAATATACTTGCATGTCCTAGCCATTTTATATTTTCCACCATATTTTCACCTCCTTTCCAGTTTTATTATACCATTATTTTGACAATTTTAAAAAGTAAAAGTTAAATTATTTCTATGGAAAAATATATATGTGGTATTGATGAAAATGGTTTCGGTCCAATACTTGGTCCACTTGTTGTAACAGGTATTCTAACAGATAAGGATATAAAAATTCCAGAATATATAATGGATAGCAAAATTTTTTACAAAAATAAAAAGGATTTTAAAAAACTTGAGGAAATTGGAATTGTTTTATATTATATGATTGAAAAAAAATTACCAGTTTCTCCTTATGAAATTTATAAAAGGTTTGTCATTTCTGAGTGTCCATTTAATGAGAATATCTGTGAAAAGAATATACCTTATAATTTTAAAATTGATAGTATAGATAAACTTTTATTAAAATATAACGATTTTTTGAAAGAGAGAAATAAATTAAAGGAAATAAGGGTTAAGGTTATTTGTCCCTATTTTTTTAACGAATTTATAAACAAAAAAAATTCAAAATTTATACTCAATTTATCAGTTTTCTGTAAAATAATTAAGGAAATGATTAAATATAAAGAAATTAAATTTTTCTGCGGCAAAGTTGGGTCTTTTGTTTATTACAAAAATTACCTTTACTATTTTTTCCCAGAGTATAAGATAAAAATAATTGAGGAAAATGAAAAAGTTTCTTCTTATGAAATTTCAAATAAAAAACAAAATTTTAAAGTTATTTTTTATAAAGATGTTGAAAAAATTTCTTCTCTTTCTTCTCTTTCTTCAATTTTGGGAAAGTATATAAGAGAAATTATAATGGAGAGTATAAGAAAAAGTTTGAATATAAATGAGGAAATTTCGGGCTACAGGGATAAAAAAACAAAAAAGGCAATTTTAAATATTGATTTCACAAAGTTTAGAAAAGAATGTATAGTGAGGAATTGTTAAACTAAAATTGGAAATAAGTGTTAATTACCTTTAATTTTTTATTTTTTTTAGGTATAATATAATTTATGAAGCAAAAAATTGTTGAGTTTTATAAAAGTCTTGATAAAAAAAAGAGAATAGTTTTGTGGATATGTATTGGAATTATTTTTCTAACGATATTAAGAGTTTCTATTTGGAGTGCTAAAAAAGGCAAAAGTCCAACCTTAAAAACGTTTATTAAGCAATTAAGAAGTCCAAATAAAAGTGAAAAAATTTATGGAATTTATAATGTAGGAAATCTAAAAATTAAAGAAGCGCTTCCTGAAATAGAAAAAATATTTCAACAAGAAACTGACGAAGAAATAAAAAGAGTTTGTGCTTGGAGTATAGGACAAATTGATTTTAATAAACTTCTCACATATCTTGATAGTTCAGACAGAAAAATTAAAGAAATAACCTTTGAAACAATTATTAAAATTGACAGAAAAAATATTGATTACTTAATTAATAGGTTTGATAAAGAAGATAAAGAAACAAAACTGAAAATTCTCTCTTATATGAAATCTCCAGATTATCAGGATAAACTTTTAAAAATAGTTGAAAATATAGAAGAAAATATAGATGTTAGAAAAGAAGCACTTAATATACTAAAAGAAAAAGGGAAATTTGAAGAACTTGAGACACAATTATGGGCTTTATATTATAATGAGCAAAATGATGAGATGAAAAATTACATTTATAATACAATAAAAGAAATGCAAAAAGGAGTAAAAAAATGAAAAAGATAACTGGCTTCACACTAATAGAATTACTTGTTGTAATAGCAATTATTTCAATGCTTGCGGGTCAAATTTTACCTGCACTTTCAACAGCAAGAGAAAAGGGAAGGCAGGCAAATTGTATAAATAATCTTCATCAAATAGGTCTAGCAATTGAAATGTATTATCAGGACTATGACGATTATCCCACTTGGCTTTCTCTTTTATGTAAAAGCGACATCCCTGGTATTGGTTCAAATTATCTTGGTGCAGGTAAAATTTTTATATGTTTAACTGATTTAAATAAAGGAAACAAAGGTCATGGAAATCCATCTTTTCCAGAGATATGTGATATTCCTTTGTCAAAAGTTCAAAATAATTATCCTTCATATTCTCCTTCTCCTTTTGATGAAAATGCTTACAATTATAGAAATCCTTCTGTTGAAGCATGTAGTTATACATATGAATTTGCACCAACTCGTTGTAGGTGGTTTGAAAGCACTCACAATGAAATAGATATACAACAGGCAGATACAAACGGAGATGGAATTGTAACGTGGAAAGAAGCAAAAGTTTGGCAATCAATGCATGGATATGGAGGACAAGTTCCTATTGTTAGATGTTTTTGGCATTATTACAACCATAAACAAAAAGTTTTAAATCTTGCTTTTAGAGATTATAATATTTTTATAAGTGACCCTGAATGGGAATCATCTTCTTATTAACTTTTCACCTTATATAAAAACCAGTTAATTGTCTCATTTATTCCTTCTTCAATTGTGAATTTAGGAACCCATCCTGTTTCTCTTTTTATTTTCTCAATTGATAAACAACTTCTTTTCAATTCACCTTTTCTTTCTTCTGTATAAACTTTTTTACACTCTTTTTTTATATTTCTTTTTATAATCTCAAAAATATCATTAACACTTGTCTCTCTACCTGTTCCAACATTGAAAGTCCCTGTTAAATTATTTTTCATAAATAAAATATTTACATCAACAACATCTTCAATATAAATAAAATCCCTTGTTTGATTACCATCACCAAAAATTACACACTCTTTATTTTCAATAATTCTTGAAATAAAAATTGCTATAACTCCTGCTTCTGATAAATAATTCTGTCTTGGTCCATAGACATTTCCATATCTTAAGGCCACATAATCAATTCCATATTTTTTACTATATGCATATAATAATTTTTCACCAGTCAATTTTGATATACCATAAGTACATATAGGAAATGGTTCAACACTTTCTGGGGTTGGGAAAATATCCACTAATCCATACATAACTCCACCAGTTGAAGAAAATATAATTTTTTTAGGAGGATTTTTCTTCAATTCTTCAAGTAAATTTATAATTCCACCTATATTAACATCAATATCAAATTTTGGGTCTTCTTCTGCTTTTCTAACATTTATTTGAGCAGCAAAATGAAAAACATAATCAAAATAATTATTTTCAAATAACTCTTTTAATTTTTCTCTATTTCTTATATCTATATTATAAAAAATTGCTTTTTTATTTAGATTTTCAATAGAGCCAGTAGAAAGATTATCAATAACAAAAACTTCGTTTTTTTCTTCTATTAACCTATCAACTGTATGACTTCCTATAAAACCGCATCCACCTGTAACAAGAATTTTAGCCATTTTTTAATTAAAGGACTTTTTTAGCAACTTTTCTAATTACATCTATTATTTTTGATATCTCTTCCTCTTTCATAATTGTTTTAATTTCAATTGAGACCATTCTTTCAAGTATGTCTTTTGTTTTGGGGAAATCTCCGCCTGCTATTTCAATATTTGCTATAAAATGCCAGTAATTTAATATTGCAGGATTTACTCCAAAACTTTTCATTTCTTCTTTAAATTTTTCTGTTTTTTCTTTTGTAGGAAGATAAAATGTTAAAAATGTTGCTATTTCCCCTTCTGGGTCAGGGATATCCCTGAAAACAATACCATTTAAATCTTTTATTCCTTCTTTAATTTTCTTTTTATTTTCTTTCTGTTTTTTTATGATTTCTGGAAGTTTTTTTAATTGAACAATACCAAGTGCACCTTGTAATTCATTCATTCTAAAATTAAATCCTTTTCTCATTCTTTTTTCTTCCCCTCTTCCTATATCCTTTAAATGTGGATGTCCATGGTCGTGATAATAATCTGCTTGTTTATAAATTTCTTCATTATCTGTAACTAACATTCCACCCTCTCCAGTTGTCATGACTTTCACATAATCAAAAGAAAAGCACCCAACATCTCCAAATGTCCCGAGTTTTTTACCAAAATAACTTGCTCCAGTACTCTGACAATTATCCTCTATAACAGGTAAATTTTTATTTTTTGCTATTTCAATAATCTTGTCTATTTTTCCTGAACAACCCATCATATTTACAGGGATAACTGCACAAGTATCTTTTGTTATTTTTCTTTCAAGGTCTAAAATGTCCATATTTAATGAATCGTCAATTTCACATAGGACTGGTTTAAATCCACTTTCTTCAATTGCTTCAATTGTAGCAACAAATGTAAAACATTGAGTTATTATTTCTTTTCCTTTGGGTAGATTTAAACTTTCAATTGCAACCTTTAAAGCAGCAGAACCTGATGAGACACCAAGAGCAAATTTTGAACCTATAAATTCTTTAAATTTATCTTCAAATTCTTTTACTTTATAAATGCCTTCCCTTTCTTTATCAAATCCATATCTAAATAAAACCTTCCTTTTTAAAACTTCAACAACTTCTTTTATTTCTTCATCATCAAAAACTTCTCTTCCAGCCATTTTCTCCTCCTTCTTATTTTTTTCATATTTTATATTTTTTGCTAATAATGTCAATTTATTTGAAAAAATAATTTTTAAAAGGTAAAATTTTAAAAAGGAGCAAAAAATGAGAATATGGAGTAGAATTGTTGCTGCAATTTATATTTTGTTAGGTGTATTTTTTCTTTTCTGTCTTTTATCTTTTTTCACAAACGAAAATCTATCTAACAATTTTTTAAATTTTATAAAGGGAAACTCATATAAGATAGGCATTTTTTCAATTATAATTTTAATTATGGGAATAATTTGGTTAGTGAACTGGTTTGATTATATTTATAGAACAAAAACAATTTCTTTCAACAATCCAGGTGGGAAAGTTAAAATTTCTTTAAAAGCAATTGAAGATTATATTACAGCAACCATAAAAAAACAGATAGATGGAATAAAGGGAATAAAGGTTAAAACAATTGTTACATCAAAAGGCCTTGAAACAAAAATAAATTTAAAATTGTCTTCAAATTTGAATATTCCTGAAATCTGTAGTAATATTCAAGAATTAACAAAAAATTATTTACAGGATACCATTGGCATTGAGAGAATATCAAATATTGAGATTTATGTTTCAAATATAGTAGGGGTTTCTGAAAAAACCGAAGATGAGGAAAGCAAGGAAGATTGAGGAGTTGAAAAAAGAAATAGAAGATCATATAAAATTAGTAAATTTAGTTTTTACATCAAATTTTTTTGAGAAAATAATTGAAATTTCTGATTTTATAATAAAAAGTATTAAAAAAGGTAATAAAATTCTTTTATGTGGAAATGGTGGTAGTGCTGCAGATTGTCAACATTTTACAGGTGAAATGGTAAATAGATTCAAAAAAGAAAGACAACCTTTACCTTTTATTTCATTAACAACTGATACTTCGGTATTAACATGCATTGGTAATGATTATAAATTTGAATATATATTTTCAAAACAAGTATCAGCAATTGGTAAAAAAAATGATATTTTAATCTGTTTTTCAACTTCAGGAGAATCAAAAAACATAATAGAAGCAGCGAAAGAAGCAAAGAAAAATAAAATGAAAATAATTTCTTTTACAGGAAAAGTACCTAACACACTTGAAAAATTTTCAGATTTTGTAATTTCAGTCCCTTCAACTAATACCGAAAAAATCCAGGAAATTCACCTAATTGTTTATCATCTTTTATCTCTACTTATTGAATCAGAATTTTAAAAATGCATAAAATTAAAACCATCAAAGAAATTAAAAAAATATGTGAAAAGTTAAGAAAAGAAAATAAAATTATTGTTTTTACAAATGGATGTTTTGATATTATTCACCCTGGACATATAAAACTATTAAAAAAAGCAAAATCACTTGGAGATATTCTTATTGTAGGATTAAATAAAGATACTTCTGTAAAAAAATTGAAAGGTGAAAAACGACCAATAATAGATGAAAAAGGAAGGGCTGAGATTTTATCCTCTTTTTCAATGGTGGATTACATAGTTTTATTTGGAGAAAAAACCCCTATAAGATTGATAAAAAATATTTTGCCTCATTATATAGTTAAAGGTGGTGATTATAAAGAAAATGAAGTTGTGGGGAAGGAAATTATTAAAAAATATGGTGGTAAAGTAGTTATAGTTCCTTTTTATAAAAATTATTCAACAACAAATTTATTAAAAAAAGCAAATGAAAGAAATTTATAGAATAATTGATGCTAATTTTAATAGAACAAGAGAGGGTTTAAGAGTAATTGAAGAGGCGCTGAGATTTATTTATATGAATGAAGAATACTTAAAAAAAATAAGAGATATAAGACATTTATTTGCAAAAAAAACTTTAGAATTTTTTAAAGAGATATTTCTTAAAGTTTCAAGGGATATAGAGAAAGATAAGGGTAAAAATTTTAATGAAATAGAGAGAATTGATATAAATAAACTGGTTGTAAATAATTTTTTAAGAGTAGAAGAATCTCTAAGAGTTCTTGAAGAATATTCAAAAGTTTTAAATCAACAAGCATCTATTTTTTTTCATGACGTAAGGTTTGAAATATATGATATTGAAAAAAAAATTATATGTAAGTTGGCAAGAAAAAAAATAAAAGTTCCTTGTGTATATGTAATTTTGAATTTAAAAGAGGAAGGAAATTTTTTTGAATTTGCAAAAAATGTGATTAGGGCAAGACCTGAGATTGTTCAATTGAGATATAAAGGAAATAATATAAATTTTTTCTTAAAAATAGCAAAAGAATTGAAAAAAATAATACCTGATGAGATAATATATTTAATAAATGATAGAATAGATATTGCATTAGTATGTGAAAGTGATGGAGTTCATATTGGGAAAAACGATTTTGATATAAATGATGCAAGAAAACTTTTACAAGAAAAAATTATAGGTGTTTCTATAGAAAATTCAGAAGATATAAAAAATTTAGAAGAGAAAGACGTTGACTATATTGCAATAGGGTCAATTTTTAAATCTCCAACAAAACCAGAAAAAAAAGTTATAGGAATAAAAATTTTAAAAGAAATAAAAAAATATATCTCTATCCCATTAATAGGAATAGGAGGTATAAATATAAAAAATGCCAAAGAAGTTATAAAAAATGGTGCAGATGGAATAGCAGTTATAAGTGCAGTTGAAAAATCAGAAAATCCTTTTGAAACAATTATAAAATTAAAAGAGGAAGTAGAGAAGGGATGGAAGAAAAAAATAACAAATTAAATTTTATTAAAGGAATAATCTTCTGGATTATCATAGGTATTTTTATTTTTGCTCTTACAAAATTTTCTGAGTTTGAAGGAAGAAGGATTAATTTAATATATAGTGATTTTATTAATGAAGTAAAAAAAGGGAATATTGATGGAGTATTGACAATTAAAAAAGGTATAATTTATGGACAACTTAAAGATGGGAAAAAATTTTATACATACATAGGAGAAGCCTCTGACTTAAATAAAATTTTGATAGAGAATAATATATCTTTTAAATATGAACCAGGAAGTTTTATTGGAGAACTGTTACCTTATCTCATTCCAGCATTCATTTTTTTTATTCTGTTTTGGCTTGTTGTTAAACAAGCAAATATAGAGAGGAATAAAATTATGTCATTTACAAAAACAACCCCTATTATGCCAAATCCCAAAAATAGAATTACCTTTGATGATGTTGCTGGATGTGAAGAAGCCAAGGAAGAGTTAAAAGAAATAATTGAATTTTTGAAAAATCCTAAGAGATTTCAAAAATTGGGCGGTAAAATTCCTAAAGGAGTCCTTTTAATTGGTCCACCAGGAACAGGTAAGACACTTCTTGCAAAAGCAGTAGCAGGAGAGGCTGGGGTTCCATTTTTAAGTATGAGTGGGTCTGAATTTGTTGAAATGTTTGTTGGTGTTGGTGCAAGTAGAGTAAGAGATTTATTCCGCCAGGCAAAGAAATTAAGTCCATGTATTGTATTTATAGATGAAATTGATGCTGTTGGCAGACAGAGATTTGCAGGGCTTGGTGGAGGTCATGATGAAAGAGAACAGACATTAAATCAATTACTCGTTGAAATGGATGGTTTTCAAACAGATGAAGGTATAATTGTGATGGCTGCAACAAATAGACCTGATGTTCTTGATCCAGCATTAACAAGGCCAGGAAGATTTGATAGAACTGTTGTTGTTACTCTCCCTGATGTAAGGGCAAGAGAACAAATTTTGAAAGTTCATACAAAAAATAAGCCCCTTGATCCATCTGTTGACCTTGCAACAATTGCAAGAGCAACACCGGGTCTTTCAGGAGCAGATCTTGCAAATATTGTAAATGAGGCAGCACTTCTTGCAGCAAGAAAAGGAAAAGAAAAAATTGATATGAGTGATTTTGAAGAGGCTAAGGATAAAGTATTAATGGGTATAGAAAGAAGGAGTTTATATATTAGTCCAGAAGAGAAAAAAATTATTGCTTATCATGAAGCAGGCCACACACTTGTTCAGAAATTACTACCAGAAGTTTATCCTGTTCATAAAGTAACAATAATACCTCGGGGTCAAGCACTTGGTATTACACATGTTCTTCCTGATAAAGATAGGTACATTGAGAGTGATACATATTTCAAAAATTCAATTACAGCACTTCTTGCAGGAAGAGCAACTGAAGAGATTGTGTTTGGGAAAAAATTTACAGGTAGTGAAAATGATTTAAGAATTGCTACTGAAATTGCAAGAAAAATGGTATGTGAATGGGGGATGAGCAAAAATTTAGGTCCTGTTAGTTTTCGTCAGCATGAAGCAGTTTTTCTTGGGAGGGATATCGTTCAGCAGAGAGAACATAGTGAGGAAACATCAAGGGAAATTGATAGGGAAATAAAGAATATACTTGAAGAAGCAGAAAATAGAGCAAAAGAAATAATAATGGCAAATAGAGATAAACTTGATTTACTTGCAAACGCCCTTTTGGAAAAAGAGACATTAACTTCAGAAGAAATAGATAAAATTCTTGGAATTAAAAAAGGAGATGAAGATGGACTTAAAGAAAATAGAAAGGGGAATTGAATTAATAATTGAAGGGCTTGGAGAAAATATAGATAAAAAGAAATTAAAAGATACACCAAAAAGAGTAGCCAAAATGTATTCAGAAATTTTTAGTGGTATAGAGATAGACCCTAAAAAGGTTCTTGGTAAAGTTTTTAAAGAGGAATATAATGAACTTGTTCTTATAAAAGATATAAATTTTTATTCTATGTGTGAACATCATTTTTTACCATTTTTTGGAAAGGTTCATGTAGCATATTTGCCTGATGGGAATAATGTTGTTGGAATAAGTAAAATTGCAAGACTTGTTGATGTATTATCAAAAAGACCTCAACTTCAAGAAAGAATGACGAATCAAATAGTGGATATAATTATGAATGTTTTAACACCTCAGGGAGCAATGGCAGTAATTGAAGCAGAGCATATGTGTATGATTATGAGAGGGATAAAAAAACCGGGAACGAAAATTGTGACAAGTGCTATGAGAGGAATATTTTTGAGAGATTTAAGAACAAGAACAGAAGCCCTTACGTTAATTTCATCATCTTTAAAGATTTAAATTTATTTTAAAAATGGGGAAAGCAAAAGTATAATACCAATTACCATCAATATAATCCCAAAAACTGCAATTATATCTGAAATAGATTCTTTTTCATAAGTTAGACGTGGTTTAAAAGTTAAAAAAATTCCACTAATTAAAAATATAAACCCAACTATAACATAAATTAAATATCCTTCCCTCATATTTTCCTCTTTTTTAATATTTTATAATTTTTTAAAAAATTGAAAAAATTTTTGTTGAGGTTTATAATTTTATGTGGAAAAATTAAAAAAGAGGAGGAATTATGAAAGAAGTATTTTTTAGATCGGAAGAGCGTCGTGTAGGGAAA